>NZ_JBGBPT010000089.1:0-6939 GCF_041106355.1 Streptomyces sp. BF23-19
TGCGGGTCGTGCCGGGCCAGGCCCGCCGCCTCCTCGGCGGTGCGCACCCGGACGAAGGCGCCGAGCAAGGCGTCGCCCGCCCGGCCTCCGAGGTCGCGGACGCGGCACTCGCCCTCGACGGCGCCGGCCGGATCCGCGAGGCCGACGCCCTGCTCGGCGCCTTCGTCCGGGTGCGCACCGCCGAGGAGGCGGCGGGCCTGGCCCGGCACGACCCGCAGTGGTTCGCCCCGAGGCTGCTCCGGGCGGCCCGGGCGCTGCCCGGACCCCGGCACCGCGACCTCCTCCACGCGCTGCGGGTGGCGGGCATCGCAGGTGCCTAGGGGGCGCCTTGGGGGCGCCGGGGCAGGGCGGGCTCGCGGTGGTCGGCACCGCTCCTTGATCCGCCCCGACCGGGCAAGACACCCCCTAGGGGCACTTAACCCGCCCGTCTCCTGACCGCATTCGACCGCTGGGCGACGTAACGTGATCGACTACTCCAACCGCGCACGGCGCTCTTGCCCCACGCTGTGACGAGGCCTACGTTCTACTCCCTACGCATACCGTCTACGTGCGTAGAACTCGGCGTTCCCGTCGCGAGGAGCAGCTCATGGCCCAAGTCGTCCGCGCCGCGCTGGTCCAGGCCACCTGGACCGGAGACACCGATTCGATGATCGCCAAACATGAGGAGTACGCCCGCCGGGCAGCCGCCGAAGGCGCGCAGATCATCGGCTTCCAAGAGGTCTTCAACGCCCCCTACTTCTGCCAGGTCCAGGAGCCCGAGCACTACGCGTGGGCCGAGGCCGTCCCCGACGGCCCGACCGTACGCCGTATGCAGGACCTCGCCCGCGAGACCGGCATGGTGATCGTCGTACCGGTCTTCGAGCTGGAGAGCGAGGGCTTCTACTACAACACCGCCGCCGTCATCGACGCCGACGGCAGCTACCTGGGCAAGTACCGCAAGCACCACATCCCCCAGGTCAAAGGCTTCTGGGAGAAGTACTACTTCCGTCCGGGCAACCTCGGCTGGCCCGTCTTCGACACCGCCGTCGGCAAGATCGGCGTCTACATCTGCTACGACCGCCACTTCCCCGAGGGATGGCGCCAACTGGGCCTGGCCGGAGCCCAGCTGGTCTACAACCCCTCCGCCACCTCCCGAGGCCTGTCCGCGTACCTGTGGCAGCTGGAGCAGCCGGCCTCGGCCGTCGCCAACGAGTACTTCATCGCCGCGATCAACCGGGTGGGCCAGGAGGAGTACGGCGACAACGACTTCTACGGCACCAGCTACTTCGTCGACCCGCGCGGTCAGTTCGTCGGGGACGTCGCCAGCGACAAGGACGAGGAACTCGTCGTCCGCGACCTCGACTTCGGCCTGATCAAGGAGGTCCGCGACCAGTGGGCCTTCTACCGCGACCGCCGTCCCGACGCCTACGGAGGACTCGTACAGCCGTGACCAACCCGACCCCGCTCCACAGCCGCCACCGCACCGTCCTGCCCGACTGGCTCGCGCTCTACTACAAGCACCCCATCGAGCTCACCCACGGCGAGGGCCGCCACGTCTGGGACGCCGACGGCAACCGCTACCTCGACTTCTTCGGCGGCATCCTCACCACGATGACCGCCCACGCCCTGCCCGAGGTCACCAAGGCCGTGTCCGAGCAGGCCGGGCGGATCATCCACTCCTCCACGCTCTACCTCAACCGGCCGATGATCGAGCTGGCCGAGCGGGTCGCCGCCCTCTCCGGCATCCCCGACGCCCGGGTCTTCTTCACCACCTCCGGCACCGAGGCCAACGACACCGCCCTGCTGCTCGCGACCACGTACCGCCGCTCCAACCAGATCCTGGCGATGCGCAACAGCTACCACGGCCGGTCCTTCTCCACCGTCTCGATCACCGGGAACCGAGGCTGGTCCCCGACCAGCCTCTCCCCGCTGCAGACGTACTACGTCCACGGCGCGGTCCGCACCCGCGGCCCCCTCGCCCACCTGGACGACGCCGCCTTCACCGCGGCCGCCGTCGCGGACCTGGAGGACGTGCTCGGCCAGGCCCGCGGGGGAGTGGCCGCCCTCATCGCCGAACCCGTCCAGGGCGTCGGCGGGTTCACCTCCCCGCCCGACGGCCTCTACGGAGCCTTCCTCGAGGTGCTGGACCGCCACGGCATCCTGTGGATCAGCGACGAGGTGCAGACCGGCTGGGGACGCACCGGCGACAACTTCTGGGGCTGGCAGGCCCACGCCCAGAACGGCCCGCCGGACATCCTCACCTTCGCCAAGGGCATCGGCAACGGCATGTCCATCGGCGGGGTCGTGGCCCGCGCCGAGGTGATGAACTGCCTGGACTCCAACTCCATCTCCACCTTCGGCGGCTCCCCGGTCACCATGGCGGCCGGCGTCGCCAACCTCGCGTACCTGCTGGAGCACGACCTCCAGGGCAACGCCCGCCGCGTCGGCGGCCTGCTCCTGGAGCGGCTGCGCGCGATCGCGGCCACCGTGCCCGCCGTACGGGAGGTCCGCGGTCGAGGCCTGATGGCCGGCCTCGAACTCACCAGGCCGGGCACCGACGAGGCCGACCCGGACGCGGCCGCGGCCGTCCTGGAGGCGGCCCGCGAGGGCGGTCTGCTGCTCGGCAAGGGGGGCGGGTACAACACCAGCGTGCTGCGCATCGCGCCGCCGCTCTCCCTCACCGTCGCCGAGGCGGAAGAGGGCGCCGAGATCCTCGAACAGGCCTTGCGCAGCATTTGAGTAGGGGGATCACATGAGCATCCGCACCCTGATCCGCGGCGGCCTCGTCGTCACCGCCTCCGACGAACTGCACGCGGACGTCCTGATCGAGGACGGCCGCGTGGCGGCGCTGGCCGCACACGGCTCGGCGGCCGCCGAGGCCTGGACGGCCGACCGCACGATCGACGCGACCGGGAAGTACGTCATCCCCGGCGGGGTCGACGCGCACACCCACATGGAACTTCCCTTCGGAGGCACGTCGGCCTCCGACACCTTCGAGACCGGAACCAGAGCCGCCGCCTGGGGCGGCACCACCACGATCGTCGACTTCGCCGTGCAGAGCGTGGGCCACTCCCTGCGCGAGGGGCTCGACACCTGGTACGCCAAGGCCGACGGCAACTGCGCCGTCGACTACGCCTTCCACATGATCCTCTCGGACGTCAACGAGAGAACGCTCAAGGAGATGGACCACCTCGTCGGCGAGGGCGTCACCTCCTTCAAGCTGTTCATGGCCTACCCCGGGGTCTTCTACAGCGACGACGGGCAGATCCTGCGCGCCATGCAGCGGGGTGCCGCCAACGGCGGGCTGATCATGATGCACGCCGAGAACGGCATCGCGATCGACGTCCTCGTCGAACAGGCCCTCGCCCGTGGGGAGACCGACCCGCGCCACCACGGCGAGGTCCGCAAGGTCCTGCTGGAGGCGGAGGCCACCCATCGCGCGATCCAGCTGGCGCGGGTCGCGGGCGCCCCGCTGTACGTGGTCCACGTCTCGGCGGAGGAGGCGGTCGCCGAACTGGCCGCCGCCCGCGACAAGGGGCTCCCGGTCTTCGGGGAGACCTGTCCGCAGTATCTGTTCCTGTCCACGGACAACCTGGAGGAGCCCGACTTCCAGGGCGCCAAGTACGTCTGCTCCACCCCGCTGCGGCCGAAGGAACACCAGGCGGCACTGTGGCGGGGCCTGCGGACCAACGACCTCCAGGTGGTCTCCACCGACCACTGCCCCTTCTGCTTCCGGGGCCAGAAGGAACTGGGCCGGGGCGACTTCTCCAAGATCCCCAACGGGCTGCCGGGGGTGGAGAACCGGATGGACCTCCTCCACCAGGCCGTCCTGGACGGGCACATCAGCCGCCGACGCTGGATCGAGATCGCGTGCGCGAGCCCGGCCCGGATGTTCGGCCTCTACCCGCAGAAGGGCACCATCGCGCCGGGCTCCGACGCCGACATCGTCCTCTACGATCCGCACGCCGAGCAGGTCATCTCCGCCGAGACGCACCACATGAACGTGGACTACTCGGCGTACGAGGGCAGGCGGATCACCGGACGCGTCGACACCGTGCTCTCGCGCGGCGAACTCGTCATCGACCAGCGCGAATTCACCGGCCGGGCCGGCCACGGGGCCTTCGTCCCCCGCTCCACCTGCCAGTACCTGTAAAGCTCAAGGAGCCGCCCCATGGACTTCGGCCTCGTCCTGCAGACCGACCCGCCCGCCTCCCAGGTCATCAGCCTCATGAAGCGCGCCGAGCGCAACGGCTTCCGCTACGGCTGGACCTTCGACTCGGCGGTCCTCTGGCAGGAGCCGTTCGTCATCTACAGCCAGATCCTGGAACACACCCGCAAGCTGCACATCGGCCCCATGGTCACCAACCCCGGCACCCGCACCTGGGAAGTGACCGCCTCCACCTTCGCCACCCTCAACGACATGTTCGGCAACCGCACCGTCTGCGGGATCGGGCGCGGGGACTCGGCGATGCGGGTCGCCGGACGCAAGCCCAACACCCTGGCTCGCCTGGGCGAGGCCATCGACGTCATCCGGGACCTGGCCGAGGGTCGCGAAGCCCTGGTGGACGGCAACCCGATCCGCCTGCCGTGGGTCCGCGAGGGGAAGCTCCCCGTGTGGATGGCGGCGTACGGGCCCAAGGCCCTGGCCCTGGCCGGGGAGAAGGCCGACGGGTTCATCCTCCAGCTCGCCGACCTCTACCTCACCGAGTGGATGGTCAAGTCGGTCCGCGAGGCCGCCGTCGCGGCCGGCCGCGACCCGGCGGAGATCACCATCTGCGTGGCGGCGCCCGCGTACGTGAGCGAGGACCTCGCGCACGCCCGCGACCAGTGCCGCTGGTTCGGCGGAATGGTCGGCAACCACGTCGCCGACCTCGTCGGCCGCTACGGCGAGCACTCCTCGATGGTTCCCGACGAGCTCACCGAGTACATCAAGGCCCGCCAGGGCTACGACTACAGCCACCACGGCCGGGCCGGGAACCCGTCCACCGACTTCGTCCCCGACGAGATCGTCGACCGCTTCTGCCTGCTGGGGCCGGCCGAGGCGCACATCGAGAAGCTGCGGGCCCTGCGCGACCTGGGCGTCGACCAGTTCGCCGTCTACGACATGCACGACGCGCGGGAGGCCACGATCGACGCGTACGGCCAGCACATCATTCCGGTGCTGCGCGACTGACCTTCCGCACCCGCCCAGCAAGCCGCCTCCCCGCCGGGCACACCGCCCGTGCGGGGGAGGCGGCTCGCTCTGCCGGTCGCGGTCGCGGCCGGAGGGGTGTTGGCGAGGCCGGATTCAGGTCCGTGAGGTCTCTCGGTGCGGCAGGCCGTCCAGGAGCTCGCGTTCGGCCGAGCTGAACTGAGGGTGGTCGAGCCGAGGACGCAACGGGCCGATGAGGGCGGCCAACAGCACGCCGGGTCTGACCAGGGAAGCGGGCGGAGCCTGGAGCGCCAGGACGTCGGTCAGGGCCGTGGCGGCACGGAACGATCCGGTCGCCGTGCGGGACAGGCGGCTGACGTAGCGGCGGAGAAGGCGGTCGGTGAGCTTCGGGCGCTTGCCCCGGGTGGTCGTGAAATGGATGTCCTGACCGGTGGCAAGGGCCCAAGCGGTGTTCACGGGCCGGGCGATGGCGCGCTGCGCGCGGTGGGCCAGGTCGAGGGTCGGGCCGGTCGCGAGCAGGTCGCGCAGCGCGAGGGCGCCCAGCGCTGCCACCGACATGCCCTGTGCGTAGACAGGGTTGAAGGTGGCGACGGAATCCCCCAGTGCCACCAGGCCGTCGGGCCGCGCGCCGAGCCGTTCGTAGTGGTAGCGCCGATTCGCGGTGCTGTGGGTGACGCTGACATCGCCGAGCGGTTCGGCGTGCTGCAGCAGGTCGGCCAGGATGGGGTGGCGCAGCGTACGGGCGAAGGGCTCGAAATGCTCGGCGGCGCGGGTGGGCTCCCCGCCGGGGGCTCCCATCAGGCTGACGTGCCAGCGGTCGCCGTCGATCGGCAGAATGCCGCCGGCCTTGGCGGGCTGCCGCAGAAGCGGGTCGGCCTGCACGCCGACGACCGGCCAGCCGCGTGTGGGGACCGGGGCCCGGTAGAGGCGGCTCGCATAGACCATGCCGGAGTCGAGACGCTCCTCGGCGAGGCCGGTGAGTCCGAGCCGGGCAAGCCACCGGGGCAGCCGGGAGGCCCGGCCGGAGGCGTCGATGACCAGGTCGGCCCGCAGTTCCGCCTCGATGCCGTCGGCACCACGCAGTCGTACGCCCTTGACGGCATGGCGGTCGCCGAGCAGCCCCACCACCTTGGTGTGCGTACGGACGGTGACCCGCAAGTCCTTCAGGACCTCCTCGCGGACCACGAGGTCTGTCAGGTCCCGGCTCGCGGTGATCACGTAGTGGGTGGCGCGCTGCCAGCGCCGGTACCAACCCTCGGGCGAGTAGATCACCATGTCGGTGGTCACCGGTATGCGGTGGGCGCCCGCGGCCATCAACAGGTCGATGCTGCCTGGCAGCAGGGCGTCGATGGCCTCTGCGCCGCCGGCCTGCAGCCAGTGGATATGGGCGGCTTGGGGAACCCCGGTGCGCGGTTCGGGCCCTGCGGGCAACTCGTGGGCCTCGAGGATCTCGACGGAATCGACATGTTCCTTGACCGCTGCTGCCGCGAGCATGCCGGCGAGGCTGCCCCCGATGATGACGACACGCCTGGGGGCGTGGCTCGTGGCTCGGCTCATGGCGGGCTGCCTTCTGCGCGGGCGCGATGGTGCGCATGGACGTTCCGGACCGCGGGCGAAGCGAGCGCCAGGAACAGCGGAACCGAGTCCCCGGCGCGCAACTCCGATGTCGAAGTGGCGTCTTGCAGGGACTCGGTATGCGTCCACTGCCGCTCGCGAGCGGCCCGGATCATGGTCGCATCCGCGGCGACCGCCGCGGAAGAACCACCCGTCCACGTGCGTCCGGGGCGGCGGCCGACGGCTGCCGCCCC
>NZ_JBGBPT010000089.1:6949-7784 GCF_041106355.1 Streptomyces sp. BF23-19
GAGTCACTGCTGCCCCGCATGCACACCCGCCCCCCCCCGCCCCCCCCCGGCCCGTGGGGGCCGGGGGCGGTGACCGGTGTTCGGTCAGGGAAGGAGCGGGACGAGGACGAGTGTCAGCGGCGCCGTCACGGAGGAAGCGGCGTAGCAGCTCGTCCCCGCGAAGGACGCGGTGTAGCTCGTCGCCGTGATCACCGTGCTGGGAACCGTCAGCGTCGGCGGGGCCAGTGTCGCCACCCCGCCGGCGTTGGTGAGCGCGGTCCCGAGGACGACGGGCCCGAGCGTCGTGTTCGCCCTGAAGGTGACCAGTTGTCCCGGGAGCGGAGCGGCGGTGGAGGTGACCTTGAGCGTGGCGCTCATCGACTGGATGACGAACGTGCCGTTCGTCCGCAGGCGGATCTGCGCCGGGGCCGCCGTCAGCGTCGTGGGAGCCGGGTTCACGGTCAGGTTGGCCGACGTTGCCGAGGGACTGTGGCAGGTACCACCGTTGTAGACGGCGGTGACCGTGCCGCTGGCGCCCGCGGTGGTGGTGACGCAGGCCGTGCCGCCGGCGTTGAGTGTCACGGTCTGGACGAAGCCGCCGGGGCCGGTGAAGGTGACCGTCCCGGTGGGCGTACCGCTGCCCGGAGCGACGGTGGTGACCGTGGCGCAGAACGTCACCGGGCGGCCGCAGACTGCGGGGTTGGGGGTGATGGTGAGTGCGGTCGTGGTCTGGGCGTTGTTCACGGTCACGCCCGTCGCGCCCTTCGACGGCTTGAAGCATCCGTCGCCGTTGTACGCGGCCGTGACGGTGCCGCTGGTGAGGCTGCTGGTGGTGACGCAGGCCGTGCCGCCCGCG
>NZ_JBGBPT010000089.1:7884-30134 GCF_041106355.1 Streptomyces sp. BF23-19
TTCAGGGGCACCGTCGTGTTCAGTCCGCCGGGGCCGGTGAAGGTGACGGTTCCGGTGGGGGTGCCGCTGCCGGGTGCCACTGCGGTGACCGTGGCGCACACCGTCACGGACTGGCCGCACACCGAGGGGTTGGGGGTGACCGTCACCGACACCGCACTGGCCGCCTGGTTGACGGTCACCGGCGCAGTGCCGGTCGACGAGGAGAAGCATCCCGCGCCGTTGTAAACGGCCGTGACGGTGCCGCTGGTGAGGCTGCTGGTGGTGACGCAGGCCGTGCCGCCGGCGTTCAGGGGCACCGTCGTGTTCAGTCCGCCGGGGCCGGTGAAGGTGACGGTTCCGGTGGGGGTGCCGCTGCCGGGTGCGACTGCGGTGACCGTGGCGCACACCGTCACGGACTGGCCGCACACCGAGGGGTTGGGGGTCACCGACACGCTGGTGGTGCTGGCGGCCTGGTTGACGGTCACCGGCGCGGTGCCGGTCGACGAGGAGAAGCATCCGTCGCCGTTGTAGACGGCTGTGACGGTGCCGCTGGTGAGGCTGCTGGTGGTGACGCAGGCCGTGCCGCCCGCGTCCAGGGGCACGGTCGTGTTCAGTCCGCCGGGGCCGGTGAAGGTGACCGTTCCGGTGGGGGTGCTGCCGGCCGCTCCCGTGACCGTCGCGCACACCGTCACGGACTGGCCGCACACCGAGGGGTTGGGGGTCACCGACACGGTGGTGGTGCTGGCGGCCTGGTTGACCGTCACGTCGAACGGACCCTCCGAGCCGGCGAAGCAGGTGTCACCGTTGTAGGTGGCCGAGTACGTGCCGCTGGTGAGGCTGCTGGTGGTCAGGCAGGCCGTGCCGCCTGCGTCGAGCGCCAGTGTCACGTTCAGTCCGCCGGGGCCGGTGAAGGTGACGGTGCCTGTGGGGGTGCCGCTGCCGGGTGCGACCGCGGTGACGGTGGCGCACACGGTCACGGGCTCGCCGCATACCGAGGGGTTGGGGGTCACCGTTACCGAGACCGCGCTGGATGCCTGGTTGACGGTCACCGGCGCGGTGCCGGTCGACGAGGAGAAGCAACCGTCGCCGTTGTAGACGGCGGTGACGGTGCCGCTGGTGAGGCTGCTGGTGGTGACGCAGGCTGTGCCGCCGGCGTCCAGGGTCACGGTCGTGTTGAGTCCGCCGGGGCCGGTGAAGGTGACGGTTCCGGTGGGGGTGCCGCTGCCGGGTGCGACCGCGGTGACGGTGGCGCACACCGTCACGGACTGGCCGCATACGGACGGGTCGGGGTCCACGGTCACCGAGACCGCGCTGGATGCCTGGTTGACGGTCACCGGCGCGGTGCCGGTCGACGAGGAGAAGCAACCGTCGCCGTCGTAGACGGCCGTGACCGTGCCGGTCTCCAGCTCGGTCGTGGTCAGGCAGGCCGTGCCGCCGGCGTCCAGGGGGACGGTCGTGTTCAGCCCGGCCCCGGTGAAGGTGACGGTTCCGGTGGGGGTGCCGCTGCCGGGTGCGACCGCGGTGACCGTGGCGCACACCGTCACCGTCTCGCCGCACACCGACGGGTTGGGCTCCACCGTCACCGAGACCGTGCTCGACGCCTGGTTGACCGTCACGTCGAGGGTGTCGGTCGATGTGGTGAAGCATGCGTCGCCGTTGTAGACGGCTGTGACGGTGCCGCTGGTGAGGCTGCTGGTGGTGACGCAGGCTGTGCCGCCGGCGTCCAGGGGTACGGTCGTGTTGAGTCCGCCGGGGCCGGTGAAGGTGACCGTTCCGGTGGGGGTGCCGCTGCCGGGTGCGACCGCGGTGACGGTAGCGCAGACCGTCACGGTCTCACCGCACACCGAGGGGTTGGGGTCGACGAATACGGTGGTGGTGCTGGCGGCCTGGTTGACCGTCACGTCGAAGAGACCGTCCGAGCCGGCGAAGCAGGAGTCGCCGTTGTAGGTGGCCGAGTACGTACCGCTGGTGAGGCTGCTGGTGGTCAGGCATGCGGTGCCTTCTGCGTCCAGCGTCAGTGTCACGTTCAGTCCGCCGGGGCCGGTGAAGGTGACCGTTCCGGTGGGGGTGCCGCTGCCCGGCGCGACTGCGGTGACGGTGGCGCACACCGTCACGGTCTCGCCGCACACCGACGGGTTGGGCTCGACCGTCACCGCCACCGTGCTGGCCGCCTGGTTGACCGTCACGTCGAAGGTGCCCGTCGACGGCAGGAAGCAGGTGTCACCCGTGTAGGTGACGGTGACCGTGCCGGTCTCCAGCGCGGTCGTGGTGACGCAGGCCGTGCCGCCTGCGTCCAGCCCCGCGACAAGAGTGCTGCCGTCGGGCAGCAGGAAGGTGACGGTTCCGGTGGGGGTGCCGCTGCCGGGTGCCATTGCGGTGACGGTGGCGCACACGGTCACGGTCTCGCCGCACACCGACGGGTTGGGCTCCACCGTCACCGACACCACGCTCGACGCCTGGTTGACGGTCACGTCCAGTGAGCCCGTCGACGGCAGGAAGCAGGTGTCACCCGCGTAGGTGACGGTGACCGTGCCGGTCTCCAAGGCGGTCGTGGTGACGCAGGCTGTGCCGCCTGCGTCCAGGGTCACCGTCTCGTTGAGCCCGCCGGGGCCGGTGAAGGTGACGGTTCCGGTGGGGGTGCCGCTGCCGGGTGCGACCGCGGTGACCGTGGCGCAGACCGTCACGGCTTCGCCGCAGACCGACGGGTTGGGCTCCACCGTCACCGACACCGCACTGGATGCCGGGTTGACCGCCAGATCCACGGTGCCGGTGGACGAGGAGAAGCATTCATCGCCGTTGTAGGTGGCGGTGACCGTGCCGGTCTCCAGTGCGGTCGTGGTCAGGCAGGCTGTGCCGCCAGCGTCCAGGGTCACGGTCTCGTTGAGCCCGCCGGGGCCGGTGAAGGTGACGGTTCCGGTGGGGGTGCCGCTGCCGGGTGCGACTGCGGTGACCGTGGCGCAGACCGTCACGGCTTCGCCGCAGACCGACGGGTTGGGCTCCACCGTCACCGACACCGTGCTCGACGCCTGGTTGACGGTCACCGGCGCGGTGCCGGTGGACGAGGAGAAGCATCCGTCGCCGTTGTAGGTGGCGGTGACCGTGCCGGTCTCCAGTGCGGTCGTGGTCAGGCATGCGGTGCCGCCGGCGTCCAGGGTCACCGTCTCGTTCAGTCCGCCCGGGCCGGTGAAGGTCACCGTTCCGGTGGGGGTGCCGCTGCCGGGTGCCACTGCGGTGACCGTCGCGCACACGGTCACGGACTGGCCGCATACCGAGGGGTTGGGGTCCACGGTCACCGATACCGTGCTCGACGCCGGGTTGACCGTCACGTCGAAGGTGCCGGTCGATGAGGAGAAGCATCCGTCGCCGTTGTAGACGGCCGTGACGGTGCCGCTGGTGAGGCTGCTGGTGGTGACGCAGGCCGTGCCGCCGGCGTCCAGCGTCACGGTCTGGTTCAGTCCGCCGGGGCCGGTGAAGGTGACGGTTCCGGTGGGGGTGCCGCTGCCGGGTGCGACTGCGGTGACCGTGGCGCACACCGTCACCGTCTCGCCGCACACCGACGGGTTGGGTTCGACCGTCACCGACACCGTGCTCGACGCCTGGTTGACCGTCACCGGCGCGGTGTTGGTCGACGAGGAGAAACATCCGTCGCCGTTGTAGGTGGCGGATACCGTGCCGGTCTCCAGCGCGGTCGTGGTGACGCAGGCCGTGCCGCCGGCGTCCAGGGTCACCGTCTCGTTCAGTCCGCCCGAGCCGGTGAAGGTCACCGTTCCGGTGGGCGTGCCGCTGCCCGGCGCGACCGCGGTGACCGTGGCGCACACGGTCACGGTCTCGCCGCAGACCGACGGGTCGGGCTCCACCGTCACCGAGACCGTGCTCGACGCCTGGTTGACCGTTACGTCGAAGGTGCCGGTCCCGCTCGCGTAGCACTCGTCGCCGCCGTAGACGACGGTGACCGTGCCGGTCTCCAGCGCGGTCGTGGTGACGCAGGCCGTGCCGCCGGCGTCCAAGGTCACCGTCTGGTTGAGTCCGCCGGGGCCGGTGAAGGTCACCGAGCCCGACGGATTGCCGACGCCCGAGGAGACCGGTGCCACGGTGGCGCAGAGCGTCACCGACTGACCGCACACCGACGGGTTGGGCACCACCGAGACCGTGACCGAGACGGGCGCAGGGTTGACGACGTGGAGCGTCAGCGGGGAGTTCGACCCGTTGAAGTCCGCGTCGCCGGTGTAGAAGGCGGCTGCCTGGTGGAGGCCGACGTCCAGGCCGCTGAAGCTGACCTGCGCCTGCCCGTTTATGGCCACGGGGGCGGTCAGCACCGGACCGTCGTCGCTGACGATGAAGGACACCAGCCCGGTGGGAGTTCCCGCGCCCGGCGGAACGGGGGTCACCTGGGCGGTGGCGGTCACCGTCTCTCCGCAGACCGAGGGTTCGGGAGCGAAGGCCAGCGTGGTGGTGGTGTTCGCGAGCGTGACCTCCTGGGTGTCCGCGCCCGTGGACGGGTCGTACTCCGCGTCGCCGGAGTAGTTGGCCTCCATCCCGTGGAGACCGACCTCCAAGTCGCTGGTCGTGTACTGTGCCGTGCCGCTCATGTCGAGCGGCACGGTCACGACGGGCGTGCTGTCGACGACGAACTCGACGCTGCCGGTCGGGGTGGGGCCGGCGACTTCCGGCTGGACGGTGGCGGTGAAGGTGACCGACTGTCCGAAGACGGACGGATCCGGTGCCGAGGTCACGGTGGTGGTCGAACTGGCCATGCTGTGGCTCCCTTTCGGATGACCCGCGGAAGCAGATGAATCTCTTCGCCGGTATGGCGCCTGGCGGAGCACGGAACGCATGGGAAAACACTGGTGGGACGTTCCGTTAAGAGCCCTTGTCCACGCGGAGTCGGGGACATCACCTGCTGATATCAGCAGTAGGCCTTCCGGTTGAGGACTTCGGCTAGACGGGTGAACAAAACGCCACTCGTTCGGCTCAGCGCACTCAGGCGCGCGAGAGGCGATAAACCCGGATTATGCGGCGCCTTGGTGCACTCTCGCGAGAGGAAAGGTTTCCCTTTCGGTCGTTTTCCCGGGCACATAACTGGGCGGTGCCGGGGGTGTACTCACGCTCTCAGGACAGTCTGGCGGACTCACGGGCGGAAGAGAAAGGATTCCGCGCTGAGTGAATCATGTTATTCCTTCGCGGCATTTGCAATACCAGGGGTGCCACGGCACGCCGCAGCCCCCCGGTGCACCGGCTGTCCGGTGCGCCGAGGGGCTGCTGGTGGGGGCGTCGCCCTTCCGGCGGTCCGCCGGGGTGGGCGGGCCTACGGGCGGACCGCCGTGATGGAACCTTGCCCGCCCGCCCTCTTGTTGGCGGCGTCGGCCTCCTGCCGCGTGGGGTACTGGCGCGTGACCCCGTTGGGGAGGACCAGCCGGTAGACGAGCGTGGACCGGCTGGCGCGTCCGCAGTTGCATGCCATGGTCTTCCTCCTTCTGTTCGGCCGCTCCGGCGGCCGGTCAAGGGGGAGGGCCGGGGGAGTTCCGGGGCAGGACCGAGCCCCCGGCTCGTTCCCTTTACCCTTTATCCCCGGGCGCCGCACGCCGACACTCGCCGCCGTATAGTCATATTTATACGTGGCGGCGATGATGGGGACTATTCCAACGTGCCGGTCAGTCAAGCCAGTTGGCGGCGAGGCCGGTGAGGTAGGAAAGGGTAAGCGCCGTGGCGCCCGCCTGGAACCATGTTTCCTCGCCGGCCCAGTGGGCGAGCACGGTGACGGCGCCCGCGACCCAGATGCTGACGCACCATCCACAGGTGACCAGGTAGGCCGGGTGGGAGTCTTCGCCGAAACGGTCGGCGATCCGGGAGCGGAACCCCGCGGCGAGTGCGTCCTTGGTGACGAATCGCGTGACGCGACAGACTGTGCCGAGCGACAGGAGGAAGATCAGCGCACTCATGGAATTCATCGTAGGGTTTCCGCGCTCCTCCTCTCTCGCGTTTTCCCGAATCCGGTGGGAGGGCCGGATCGGCGGGGAATGCCGGGAAGTGCCTGCGTGCCGCGCGGAAGATTTCGAGTCAAGTGAGGCGGTTGTGTCGCCATGTGGCTTGTGGTGTGGCCCTGCGCCTAGCCGGATCGTTTATTCATGACGTCTTCGGCATTTCGGGAGGCCGCGGGCGGCGGCCGAAGCGGACGCTCGCAGGGGTGTGGAAGCCGATACCTCAATGCCGAACAGCGGATCGCCGCCGGAGCGTGCGCGAAGGCGGCATGAGCGGACACGGGGCGACGAAGGTCACCGCGGGGGACCTGCCTTCCCCGGGGCCGGTTCACCCCCTGGACACCCGGTGTCCAGGGGCCGGTACGGGAATGGCAGTGGGGTTTGTCGGTCGGGCGTGCTTTGCTGGAGGCATGATCGATGAGTTCCTGGCCCATGGCCTGTCCGATGTGGAAGAGGCCGTCCGCAAGGCGGCGGCGATCGAGATCATGCCGAGATTCAGGCAGCTCGCCGAGCACGAGGTCGACGAGAAGAACGGCCCCCACGACCTGGTGACCGTGGCCGACCGCCAGGCCGAGGAGTACCTCACGGCCGCCCTGACGCGGCTGCTGCCCGGCTCCGCCGTGGTCGGCGAGGAGGCCGTGCACGCCGACCCCGGGGTGTACGCGGCGCTGCGCGCGGACGCCCCGGTGTGGATCGTCGACCCCGTCGACGGCACCCGTCAGTTCGTGAACGGCGACCCCGCGTTCTGCACCCTGGTAGCCCTGGCCCTGCGCGGGGAGATCCTCGCCTCCTGGACCTTCGCCCCGGCACTGGAGGAGCTGGCCACCGCCGTGCGCGGGCAGGGCGCGTACCTCAACGGCGAGCGGATCCGAAGCGGTTCGCCCGAGCCGGGCGCCGCGCTGCGGGTCGCCATCGCCCACCCGCTCTACACGAGCGACGAGAACAAGCGGACGCTGGCCCGACTGGACGTCCCCGGCGTCGCGGCCCGCCCCTGCGGCTCGGCGGGCCTGGAGTACCTGAAGGTGGCCCGCGGCGAGATGGACGGCCTGGCCTTCACCTGGCCCTCGGCCTGGGACCACGCGGCCGGGCTGCTGCTGGTCGCCGAGGCCGGCGGCACGCAGAGCACGGTCGACGGGGTCCCCTTCCGGGTGGACCGCGACAACGCGCTGCCGTTCGCGGTCGGGCGTGACGAGGCCACCACCGTACGCATCCGGGAGCTGCTCCGGGGCGTCTGACCGGGTCCGGCGCGGTCCGGGGCGGTCCGGCCGGTCCGGACGGTCCGGGCGGCGGAATATCCTGGGGGCGCAGGCGCCGCCGGAGACGAAGGAGTCGCAAGTGCCGTCGATTCTCGATGTGGTCGTGGTGGGGGCGGGGCCGAACGGGCTGACGGCCGCCGTCGAACTGGCCCGGCGCGGCTTCTCGGTGGCCGTCTTCGAAGCCGCCGACACGGTCGGCGGCGGTGCCCGGACCGAGGAACTCACCCTTCCCGGCTTCCGGCACGACCCCTGCTCCGCGGTGCACCCGCTCGGCGCCGGCTCGCCGGTCTTCGCCACGATGCCGCTCAAGCGGTACGGGCTGGAGTGGCTGCACGCCCCGCTGCCCATGGCGCACCCTTTCGACGACGGCACGGCCGCGGTCCTGTCCCGCTCGGTCGCGGAGACGGCGGCGTCCCTCGGGCCGCGCGACGCGGGCACCTACCGGCGCCTGGTCGGGCCGTTCCTCGGCAAATGGGACACCCTGGCCCGGGACTTCATGTCCCTGCCGAGCACCGCGCTGCCCCGTGACCCGCTCACGCTCGCCCGCTTCGGGCTGGCCGGACTGCCGCCCTCCACCTGGCTCCTGAGCCGCTTCCGCGACGAACGGGCCCGCGCGCTGTTCGCGGGCCTCGTGGCCCACGTCATCGCCCCGCTCGGCGGTATCGCCACCAGCGCCGTGGGCCTGGTCTTCGCGCTGGCCGCGCACGCGAACGGCTGGCCGATGCCGCGCGGCGGCTCCCAGTCCGTCTCCGACGCCCTCGCCGGATACCTGCGCGACCTCGGCGGGACCATCCACACCGGCTTCGAGGTCAAGCGGCTCGACGACCTCCCGCCCGCCCGCACCTACGTCTTCGACACCTCGCCGACCGCCCTGGCCCGCATCGCCCGCCTGGGGCGCGCCTACGACGGCTACCGGTACGGCGCCTCCGTGTTCAAGCTCGACTACGCGCTGGACGGCCCGGTCCCGTGGACGGCCGAGGCGCCGCGCCGCGCCGGCACCGTCCAGATCGGCCCGCGCGCCCGCGACATCGACGCCGCCCTACAGCTCGCCTCCGGCGGCCGGGCCCCGCGCGCCCCCTTCCTCATCACCGCGCAGCCCACCCTCGTCGACCCCGGCCGGGCACCCGAGGGCAAGCACGTGTTCTGGGCGTACGGACATGTCCCCGCGGGCTGGGACGGCGATCTCACCGAAGCCGTCGAGTCCCAACTGGAGCGTTTCGCCCCGGGCTTCCGCGACCTCGTGCTCGCCCGCGCCACGGCCGGCCCGCCCCAGCTCGCCGCCCGCAACCCCAACTACGTCGGCGGCGACATCGCCTGCGGGGCCGCCTCCGGCCTCCAGCTCCTGCTGCGCCCCAAGCTCTCCCTCACCCCGTACACGACGGCCCACCCGGCGGTCTTCCTCTGCTCCTCGGCCACCCCGCCCGGCCCGGGCGTGCACGGCATGTCCGGGCACAACGCCGCCAAAGCGGTGTGGCGGCACCTGCGAAAGGGCTCCTGATGACCCGAATCACCCTGGTCCTCGGCGACATCACCGCGGAGAAGGCCGACGCCGTCGTCAACGCGGCGAACTCCTCACTGCTCGGTGGCGGAGGCGTCGACGGCGCCATCCACCGGCGCGGCGGGCCGGAGATCCTCGCCGCCTGCGAGGACCTGCGGCGTTCGCACTACGGCAAGGGTCTGCCGACGGGCCGAGCCGTGGCCACCACGGCCGGGCGGCTCGCCGCCGGGCACGTCATCCACACGGTCGGCCCGGTCTGGTCGCGCGACGAGGACCGCTCCGCGCTGCTGGCCTCCTGCTACCGCGAGTCGCTGCGGATCGCCGACGAGTTGGGGGCCCGTACGGTCGCCTTCCCGGCCATCTCCACCGGCATCTACGGCTGGCCGATGGACGACGGCGCCCGGATCGCGGTGGAGACCGTGCGCGGCGCCCGTACCGAGGTCGAGGAGGTGCGGTTCGTGCTCTTCGACGACGCGGCGTACCAGGCGTTCGCCGACCGGGTCCGCGCCGCACAGCACTAGGAGCCGTCGACCCACGCGTGCGCGAAGGCCAACTGCCTTGCGCGGGCTCCGGACGACGACGCGAATATCAGTTTTTCGATGTCGGATGGATCACGTTTACAGAAGTCGTGGGTCGGTTCGACAATGGCGCGCATCTCCAACGGCTTTTCGAACAAGGGTTGCTCATGCTCAGTGGACGCTCCAGCCTTGTTTCCGCGCCCGACCACGAACTGACGGCATCGATACGCAAGGGCAAGGGCGCGGACCAGGAAGCCGTCAGGATTCTCTACGAACGGCACTGGCGGAGTGTGTTCCACTACGCGCGTAGCTGCTGCCGCAGTGCGCACACCGCGGAGGACCTCGCCTCCGAGGCCTTCGCCCGGACGCTGGAAGCCGTCCGGGACGGGAACGGCCCCGAATCCGCCTGGCGTCCTTACCTGTTGACCGTCGTGCGGCGTACGGCGGCGCAGTGGGCGGCGTCGGAGCGGCGCACCGAGCTCTCCGAGGACTTCGAGCGCTGGTGCGAGAAGCATCTGGGCCTCGCCGACGCCGAGAGCTCCGAGGACCGCATGCTCCGCCACGAGGACCGCCAGTTGGTGTTGCGCGGGTTCCGCTCGCTGCCGGAGCGCTGGCAGGCGGTGCTCTGGTACTCGGAGGTCGAGCGGCAGCCGGCGAGCACGGTCGCCCGCCTGCTCGGGCTGAGCCGCAGCGGCGTCTCCTCGCTCAACTCCAGGGCCCGGGAGGGGCTGCGCGAGGCGTACCTCGCCGCGCACCTGCGGCGCACCGGCGGGGACGAGGAGTGCCGGCGCTACGGCTCGCTCCTCGCCGCGTCCGTACGCAAGCCGGAAGCCCAGGTCAAACGGTTCCTCGCGGCCCACCTCGACTGCTGCCCGACGTGCCGTCGGGCGGTGCGGGAGCTCACCGACCTGAACGAGCGGATCGGTGCCGTCCTTCCCGTAGGGGTCCTGCTGTGGGGTGCGGAACGGTTCCTCTCCGGTGGTACGGCCGCGACCGCCGTCGCCGGGAGTGCGCAGCCGCTCGTTCCGGCCGTGCCGGATCCGACGGTCACCGGTTCGCTGCCGGCCCACGGGCTCCACTGGGGGGCCGGAGCGGCGGCCGTCGCCGTCACCGGCCTGGTCGTCGCCGTCCTGGCTTCCGGCCCTCCGCCGGCGAGGTCCGAGCCCGCCGTTCCCCGCGCGGTCGCCCCGTCCGCCATGGCGCCGGCGGCCGCCCCGGTGCCCACGTGGACGGAGGGTCCCCGCCCCACGGAGGCGCCGACCCCCACCGCCGTGGCCACCCCCGTGACCACGGGAGTGGCCACCCCCACCACGGCGGCACCGACCGAGCCGCCCGTCGGAGCCTGGGTACCGGCTCCGCGCGACCGGACGAGCATGCGGATCGCGGCCACGGGCCGCTGCATCGAGATCCCCGGCGCGACGACGGCGTCCGGCGTCCAGCCGCGCGAGGCGGGCTGCGACGGCAGTGCCGCGCAGCAGTGGGACGTACTCATGCCGTACCAGGGGGACCGCGGACGGCTGCAGCTGCGCAACACGGCGACCGGGCTCTGCCTGCGGGGTTCCGGTACGAAGGTGGACGGAGCACCGGTCGTCCAGCAGGCCTGCGACGCGCACGACCGTCGCCAACTGTGGCGGCTCCACTCCAGGAACGGGACCTCCGGAGGCTTCTTCGACCAGGACATGGCCATGATCCTGGGTCTGTCCGACTGGTGCGAGGCCGCGACCGGCCGACCCCACAGCCCGCGTATCGCCACGAACCACAACTACTACAACTCGCCCGCCTTCTCGATCCGGTTCGACGGCGTCCTCTTCGACGACCGGGTTCCGGAGGTGAGCTCCCGCAGGTCCTGACGGGGTTCCGGAGGCGATTTCCCCTGCCGGATTCCACCTGTTCGACGACAGGTGCGGGCCGGGGATCTCTCCTGCGCGGCGCTGTCGGCCCGCAGGGCGCAGCGGTCAGCGCGGCGAGCGCCGGGACCCGCCAGGGGCGGGCCGCGGGTAGGTCCGGGACTGCTTGACACTGCCGAACGCGAAGCTCGATTCGATCGACGCGATCCCGGGGATCGCGTGGATCCGGTGGCGCACCAGGGATTCGTAGGCCTCCAGGTCCTCGATGACGACCCGGAGCAGGTAGTCGCTGCTGCCCGCCATCAGGTAGCAGTCCTGGATGTGCTCGATGACCGCGACGTGCTCCTCGAACAGCCGCACCGCCTCCGCCGTGTGGCGCTCCAGCCGGATCCGGACGAAGACGGTCACCGGGAGGCCGAAGGCGACCTGGTCGACCATGGCCGTGTAGCCGCGGATCAGGCCCGCCTCCTCCAGCCGCCGGACCCGGCGCAGGCAGGGCGACGGCGACAGCCGGACGCGGTCGGCGAGGTCCTGGTTGGACAGGCGCCCGTCGGCCTGCAACTCCCTGATGATCTGCAGATCGACTGCGTCCATGGCCACTCCTTGGCAGAATCTGCCTCAAACGTATGTCCGAGAGGCAGAACTGGCAATCGGCTGCCCCGCCCCACGCTCTAGCGTTGCCCAGGCACGGACCGGATCGGTCCGGGTCTCAGAGGCTGGAGCACTTCCTTGGTCGCGACGAACACCATCCGGGCGACCCTGCCTCCCGATGCGGCGGGCCCGCGGGCCGGACACCCCGGCCGGCGCGGGCTCTCCCCACAGGCCGAGGGCATGCTGGCCCTGCTCGTCACCGTGTCGATCTGGGCGGCCTTCGCGCTCAGCGCCCGGGCCCTGAGCGGTTCCTCCCTGCTGCCCGCCGACGCGGCCCTGCTGCGCTTCGGCGTCCCCCTCGTCGTCCTGTTCCCCGCCCTGTGGCGGCGCCGGCGTGCCATCGCCGCGGTGCGTCCGGGCCCCGCGGTGAAGATCATCTGCGGTGCGGGGGTCCCGTTCTTCCTGGCCGCGATGCACGGCGGCGCCCTGACGTCCGCCGCCTTCGTCGGCTCCATCGTCCCCGGCATGGTCCCGCTGTTCGTCTCCGCGATCATGATCCGCCGGGGTCACGGCGTCCCCCGGGGCACCCAGGCCGCCGGGCTCGCCCTGATCGCGGCCGGTGTGGCCGCCCTCGTCTGGCGCTACGTCGTCCCCGTCGACACCGACGTACTCGCCGGCGCCGGCACGCTCCTGGTGGCCAGCGGCCTGTGGGCCCTCTACACCGTCGGGCTGCGCGAGGTCGACCTCGACCCCATCGGGTCGATCGGACTGCTGTGCCTGCCCTCCTTCGCGGTGATCGGCGTCCTGGTACTGACCGGGGTGCTCCCCACCGGCATCGCGCACGCCGCGGGCAGCGACATCGCCCTGTTCCTCGTCGTGCAGGGGCTGGGCGTCGGCCTGTGCGCGGGCCTGCTGTACGCCTTCGCCATCCGCCGCCTGGGAGCCGAGCGCAGCGCCGTCGTCGGCAGCCTCAGCCCCGTCGCCGTCGTCCTGCTCGCCATTCCGCTGCTCGGCGAGACGCCGACCCTCGCCGTCCTCGTAGGCGTCCCCCTGATCACCGCCGGCGTCGTTCTCGCCAACCGCCGCCCACGACCCGAGGTTCCCGCAGATGCTTGAGCTCCTCCCCACGCCGCCCACCGACCCGCTGTGGGACCTGACCTACGAGTTCGGCGGCGACGAGCGGCCCGAACGCCTCAACCTCGTCCTCGGCGTCTACCGGGACCAGACGGGCACCACTCCCGTCATGACCGCCGTACGCGAGGCCGAGATCAGGCTGGCCGAGCGCTCCGACTCCAAGGAGTACCGCGGGCTCTCCGGCAACGCCGCCTTCAACCGCTCCCTGCTGGAGCTGGTCCTGGGCCCGGCCGGCCCCACCGACCGGGCCGCGGCCGTCCAGACCGTCGCGGGCTCCGGCGCGCTGCGGCTGCTGGCCGACCTGATCTGCCGGACCCGCCCGGGCACCACGGTGTGGATCAGCGATCCGGCCTACGTCAACCACCGACCCATCCTCGAGGCCGCCGGGCTGCGCGTGCGCACGTACGGCTGGCGCGACGCCGAGGGCGGCTTCGACACGGCCGGGGTGCTGCGGGAGCTGGCGGACGCGCAGCGGGACGACGTGGTCCTGCTCCAGGGCTGCTGCCACAACCCCACGGGCGTGGACCCGCTGCTGGACGACTGGGAGGCGCTCGCCGAATCGGCCGCCCGCAACGGCTGGGTGCCCTTCGTCGACCTCGCCTACCACGGCCTCGGCGACGGCCTGGAGGCCGACCTGCTGCCCACGCGGATGCTGGCGGCGCGGGTACCGGAAATGCTGATCGCGGTCAGCTGCTCGAAGAACTTCGGCCTCTACAGCGACCGCGTCGGCTGCGCCATCGTGCTCGGCGCCTCGGACCGGGCCGTCCGGCACGCCGAGACCGCCCTGCAGAACGCCGCCCGGACCCTCTACTCGATGCCGCCCGAGCACGGTGCGGCCGTCGTGACCACGATCCTGGAGGACGAGGGGCTGCGGGCCGCATGGCGGGCCGAGCTGGAGGTCATGCGCGGCCGGATCATGGACAACCGCGCCGACCTGGTCGCCCACCTGAGCGCCCTCGGCTGCGCGGAGCAGGCGCGCTCGCTCGCCCGCCAGAAGGGGATGTTCTCCATGCTGCCGCTGTCCGCGCAGCAGATGCTCCGGCTGCGCAGGCAGTACGCCATCTACGGCACGACCTCGGGGCGGATCAACATCGCGGGCATCCCGGCACACCGGATCCCCTGCCTCGCCCGGGGCATCGCGGGAGTCCTGGACACGGCCGACGCGCCCCGCACCCTGGCCACTCTCCCGCGGCAGCAGTCCGGACCGGCCGCCGCCCTGCAGGCGTAAGGGAGCCCTGGGGCAGTCCTGGGGCAGTTCTAGGGCAGTTCTGGGGCAGTCCTCGGGCAGGGGAGCTCGGGGCCGCGCGGGACATGACAGTCCCCGGCAGTCCGTCGATTCCATGAGCCATCCGCCGTCGCCGATGGCTCCCCTGGTCGACAAGTGCTGCCGGGGGCCTGGCCAGAGCCTGGACAAGGGTCACGCGGGCCTGAGGACGTCTCCAGAGGGAGGTGCGGCTCTTTCCGGTTATCCGGTGTATTGACCATTTTCCTCCCAATTCGCACCTGGTCAAGGCTCTGTACGGACGTAGTCTGTAAAGAAATCCGCGTCGCGCTCCGCACGAGCCCGACGGAAGGTGCTGCCATGACCACATGGCCCGTTCCACGAGCCGCCCCAGGGCCCGGCGCCACGATCTGGGCGCCCGAAACGGTCACCGCGGACCCGTACAACGCCCAGACCCCCGCGGCCGCGCTGGCCGAGCCGGTCACCCCCGTAGGAGCCTTCTTCGTACGCGACCACTTCGGCATCCCCCGGATCCCACCCGGCCGCTGGCGGCTACGGATCGGCGGCGCCGCGGCCGCAGCCCCCTTCACCCTCGGCTACGAAGAGCTCCTCGCGACGGAGCACCGGGAACTCGACGTCGTGGTGGAGTGCGCCGGCAACGGCCGCGGCCTGATGACACCCCGCCCGCCCGGCCTGCCCTGGGGCCGGCAGGCGGTCGGCTGCGCACACTTCGCCGGCGTCCCGTTCCGCCTCCTCGCCGAACGCGCCCTCATCGGACCGGCGGCCGTCGAGATCGTCTTCACCGGGGCCGACTCCGGCCCCGTGCACGGCCGCCGAGCGGCCTTCGAGCGCAGCCTCCCGCTCGCCGCGGCCCTCCACCCGGACACCCTCCTCGTCACCCACATGAACGGCGAGCCGCTCACCCCCGAGCACGGGGCACCGGTCCGCCTCGTGGTCCCCGGCCGCTACGCCGTCGCCGACGTGAAGTGGCTGGTCGGAGCCCGCGCCGTCACCCACCCCTTCACCGGTCTCTTCCAGAGCGAGCAGTACCGCTACGTGGCCTCCCGCGGCACCCCCGAGGGCCCCGTGACGAGCGTGCGGGTCACATCGATCGTCACCGAGCCCGAACCGGACACGGCCGTGCGCCGCGGCCACGACCCTCGTCCGCGGCCGCGCCGGTCGGGCGGCGGGGTACCGCTGCGCAGCGTCGAGGTGCGGGCCGAGTACGAGGACGACGACCGGCACCGCGAGCGCGGCTGGCACGAGGCCCACCTCGAACCGCCCACCGGCCCCTACGGCTGGAGCGGCTGGTCGTACCGCTGGACGCCGCAGCGGCCCGGACCGTACCGGCTGGTCTCCCGCGCCACCGACGCCCACGGCGACACACAGCCCCCGCACGCCCCGTGGAACGCCGGCGGCTACGGCTGCAACACCGTGGCCTGCGTGGACGTGGTGGTCGTATGAGCGACACGGGCGATCCAGGGACCGCACACCGCTCGCCGGTCCGCGCCCCGGTGGGGATCGACGGACACAGAGCCCCGCGCCCACGCCTCGGATAGGGTGAATCGGTAGGAATCAGGCCCCCCGGGGTGAGGTCGGTGCGTTGGACACTTACCAGGCGACGAGCGAGATGCCGGACCCGCCGGCCGCGGCGGTCGGGTACGCGGGCGTACTCAGCGAGCTGCTCCCGATCGCCCTCTGGCGGGAGGACGCCGACGGGCGCATCGTCGAGTGGTCCCTGGCCGCCCAGGACCTCCTCGGACACCGCCCCGAGGACATCATCGGCCTCCCCGGCAGCGCGATGCTCGTCCCCGAGGCCAACCACGAACTCGCCGACCAGCTGACCCGGCGCGTCCAGTCCGGCGAGACCGTCGTCGGCACCCTGCCCGTGCGCCACCGCGACGGCCACCGCGTCCCGATGGAGATGTGGATCGTCCCCGCCGCCGACCCCCAGGGCCGGACGGGGGCCATGCTCATCGCCGTGGAGACCTCCGAGGTGCTCCACATGCGGGACTCGCTCGCCGCGCTCCAGAGCCTGTTCACCCAATCGCCCATAGGCCTCGCCACCCTCGGCACCGACCTGCGGTTCCTCCGCGTCAACGACGCCCTGGCCCGGATGAACGGCGTCTCCGCCGCCGAACACCTCGGCAAACGACTCACCGAGGTCGTCCCCGGGGTCAACGCCGCCGCACTGGAGTCGATGATGCGGCAGGTCCTCGACCGGGGCACCGCCGTCGTCGACGTCCGCCGCACCGGACGGACCCCCGCCGACCCGGAGAACGACCGCACCTGGTCCTGCTCCTACGCCCCGCTGCTGGACGGCTCCGGCCGGGCCCTCGGAGTGATCGCCTCGCTCATCGACATCACCGAGGGCCAGCAGGCCCAGGCCGACGCCGAACGGGCCCGACACCGGTTCGCCCTGCTCGCCGAGGCGGGCACCCGCATCGGCACCACCCTGGACCTCCACCAGACCGCCCAGGAGATCGTGGACGTGCTGGTGCCGCAGCTCGCCGACTCGGCCGACGTACAACTGCTCGAAGCGGTACTGGGCCCCGACGAGGGCCCCGTCCCCGCGGCCTCCACACGCGGTGTCCTGCGCCGGCTGGCCGCCCACTTCCCCGACCCGACCGCCCCCACCGCGAAACTCGCCCCCGGCCAGACCTTCCAGATCCCCATGGGCACCACCTACGAGCAGGTGATCTCCGAGGGACGGCCCATGAACCTCCACCTCGCCGACATCCCGGCACTGATCACCTCCCCGCGCGCCGAGGCGCTGCGCACCTACCTCGCCACCCTGGGCTCGGCCCGCCTGGTCCCGCTCGTCGCCCGCGGCACGGTGCTCGGTGCCGTCGCCGTGACCCGCACACGCGAACGGGAACCCTTCGACGAGGAGGACCGCGTCCTCGTCGACGAGCTGGTCGCCCGGGCCGCCCTCAACATCGACAACGCCCGGATGTACACCCTCCAGCGCCAGGCCGCCCTGACCCTCCAACGCAGCCTCACCAACAACGCGCTGCCCGAGGTCACCGGCCTCGAACTCACCGGGCGCTACCTGCCCGCCAGCGACCACGACGTCGGCGGTGACTGGTACGACGTCATCCCGCTGCCCGGCGGCCGGACCGGGCTGGTCATCGGGGACGTCATGGGCCACGGGATCCACGCCGCCGCCGTCATGGGCCAGCTGCGGACGGCCGTACGGACCCTCGCCCGCCACGACGTGCCCCCGGCGGAGCTGCTCCGCTCGCTCGACGCCGTCGTGGCCGACCTGGGCGAGGACGAGATGGCCACCTGCGTGTACGCCGTCCACGACGCGGCGACCGGCGTCTGCGTGATCGCCCGGGCCGGCCACCCGCCGCCCGCCGTCGTCACCCCCGACGGGGACATCGCCTTCCTCGACGGCCCGCCCGGGACCCCGCTGGGCACGGGCGGCCAGGACTTCCGTACCGAGGAGGTACGGCTGCCCCCGGGCAGCCTGCTCGTGCTCTACACCGACGGCCTCATCGAGGCCCGGGACCGGGACCTCGACCAGGGCATGGCCCAGCTGGCGGGGGCCTTGCACCGGGTGGACCAGCCCCTGGAGGAACTGTGCGACGGGATCCTGCGGAGGCTGCTGCCGTGCGCCCAGCAGGACGACGTCGCCGTGCTGCTGGCCCGCACCCGGCCGGTGTGAGCCGCCCCCGGATCACCGGCCCGGATCCCGGACCACCGGCTCACCAGGCCAGGTCCTCCAGAGCGTCCAGGTCCAGCGGGTCCGCCGGCTGCGGCTCCGAGCCCCCGGTCAGCGGCAGCTCGGCCCAGATGACCTTGCCGCGGTCGGTGTAACGGGTGCCCCACCGGTCGGCGTACTGGGCGACGAGGAACAGCCCGCGCCCGCCCTCGTCCGTGGTCGCCGCGTACCGCAGGTGCGGTGAGGTGCTGCTGCCGTCCGAAACCTCGCAGATGAGGGTGCGGTCGCGCAGCAGCCGCACCCGCACCGGCGCGCTCCCGTACCGGATGGCGTTGGTGATCAGCTCGCTGAGGATCAGCTCGGTGGTGAAGGAGATCTCGTCCAACCCCCACGCGGCGAGCTGCGCCGCGCCCGCGTTGCGCACCCGCGAGACGGCCGAGGCCTCGCCCGGTACCTCCCACTCGGCGATCCGGTCGGCCTCCAGCCGCCGCGTGTCGGCGATCAGCAGGGCGATGTCGTCGCTCGGCACCGGGAACAGCATCGCGGCGAGCACGTCCGAGCAGGCCTGGTCGGGGCTGCGGCCGGGCCGCGCCAGAGCCTCGCGGAGCAGCTGCAGTCCGGCGTCGAAGTCCCGGTCGCGGTCCTCCACCAGGCCGTCGGTGAAGAGCACCAGCCGACTTCCCTCGGGGAGCGTGAACTCGGCGGCCTCGAAGGGCATGCCGCCGACGCCCAGGGGCAGTCCGGCCGGCAGCTCGGGGAACTCGACGTCCCCTTCGGGGCGGACCAGAGCGGGCCCGGGATGGCCGGCGCTGGCCATCCGGCACTGCCCGGAGACCGGATCGTAGACCGCGTAGAGGCAGGTGGCACCGGTGACCCCGGCCGGCTCGGCGGACCCGTCCGCGACGTCCTCGGCGGCGCCCTCCTCGGCCCCGCCCGCGAGCCCGATCCCGGTGTCGTTCTGGTCGATCCGGTTGATCAGCTCGTCCAAGTGGCCGAGCAACTCGTCGGGGGGCAGGTCCAGGGTGGAGAAATTGTGCACCGCCGTCCGCAGCCGGCCCATGGTGGCCGCGGCGTGCACCCCGTGTCCGACGACATCGCCGACCACCAGCGCCACCCGGCCGCTCGGCAGCGGGATCACGTCGAACCAGTCCCCGCCGACCCCCGCCTTCGCGGGCAGGTAGCGGTAGGCGACGTGCACGGCGTTCTGGGCGGGCAGCACCCGGGGCAGGAGGCTGCGCTGGAGCGTCACGGCCATCGCGTGCTCGCGGGTGAAGCGGCGGGCGTTGTCGATGGAGACGGCCGCGCGCGCACCCAGCTCCGCCGCGAAGGACCGGTCCTCCTCGTCGAAGGGCTCCGGGGTGTCGGCCCGCCAGAAGTTGGCCATGCCCAGGACCACGCCCCGGGCCCGGAGCGGTACGGAGATCAGCGAGTGCAGCCCGTAGTCGAGCGCCACCCGGGTGCCCTGGGAGTCCTGGGCCCGCCAGCCCATGGCCGCGTTCAGGTCGGCCGCGAGCACCGCGTGCCCGGCGTCCAGGGCCGCCGCCATGGGGGCCGTCGGCACGACGAACCGGATGATGTCGCCCACCGGCTGGAGCGGCGAGTCGGCACGTACGCCGGTGATGGCGGCCCGGCGCATCTCGGTGTAGATCCCGGTGACCAGGGAGGGCTCGTCACCGTGCAGCACCGGCTCCAGCAGCTCCACCGTGACGAAGTCCGCGAACCGGGGGACGGCGACCTCCGACAGCTCCTCGGCGGTCCGCACCACGTCCAGGGTGGTGCCGATCCGCACACCGGCGTCGTAGAGCAGCTGGAGCCGGCCACGGGCCACCTCGGCCCGGCCGGAGAGCGCGGCGAGCTCGGTGGAGTCGCGCAGGGTCACGACGCTTCCCGTGGACATGCCCTTGTACTGCGCGGTGGGCCGTACGTTGACGGCGAGCAGCCGGTCGCCCGCCAGGTGCACGTGGTCCGTCACGACCTGGCCGGAGGCGAGCAGCTCGGCGGTGCGCGGGTCGAGACCGAGGTCGGTGACGTTCCGGTTCTCGGGGTCGGGCGGCAGGCCGAGCAGCCGGCGGGCCTCGTCGTTGGCCAGGACGAGCCGCTGATCGGCGTCGATGATGACCACGCCCTCGCGGACGGCGTGCAGGACGGCCTCGTGGTGCTCGTTGATCCGGGACATCTCGGCGGCGCCCAGGCCCCGGGTCTGGCGCCGCAGCCGACCGCTGACCAGGGCGGCACCACTCGTGCCGAGCAACAGGGCCCCCGCGGCCGCGCCGAGCAGGAGCGGGAGCTGGCCCTCGACGACCTGGGAGACGTTCTCCACGTCTATGCCCGTGCCGACCAGGCCGATGACGACGCCGTCGGCGTTCCGTATCGGGACGACGGCCCGCACGGCGTCGCTGGGCTCGCCCCGGAAGGTCTCCGTGAAGGCGTGCCCGGCGAGGGCGCGGCTGAGGTCACCGGTGGCCCGTCGGCCGATCAGCTCGGGCCGCGAGTCGGTGTAGCGGATCCCGTCGGTGTTCATGACGGCGATGAAGTCGACGCCCGAGCCCCGGCGGGCGGCCTCGGCCAGCGGCTGGAGCAGGGCGGTCGGATCCGCCGAGATCAGCGCCGTCGCGATACCGGGAGCGTGCGCGAAGGCCTCGGCCGCCGCGAGCGAACGGTGCCGGGCGTCGCGCTCGCTGTCGTACCGGGCCTGGAACACCAGGGCCGACGCGCCCGCGGCGATCAGCAGGAGCACGATCATCGCCTGGAGTGCGAAGACCTGACCGGCGACGCTGTGTATCCACCGGGACAGGCGCGCGGACAGGCGCGAGCCCCACCCGGTCGGCTGGCGACCAAAACGTCCGGTCATGAGCCCTTTCTAACACTGTCCGGAGGGTTTGGTGCGGCTGCCGATGCGCAGGAGGCCGCACGGTACGCGCGAGGGCCGAGACCGACGTACGCGGTGAAGTGCTGGCGGAAGGTGACCTCACTGGCGAAACCGGCCCGCCGGGCCACCTCCGGCACCGGATGGTCGGTGCGCTCCAGCAGCTTGCGGGCCGCGTCCAGCCGGTGACCCAGCAGCCACCGGTGCGGGGTGGTGCCTGTGGCGGCGGCGAAATGCCGGGCGAAGGAACGCGGGGACATCCCGGCCCACCCGGCCATGGTCGCCACGGACAGCGGTTCGTGCAGCGAGCGCAGCGCACGCGCCCGTACGGCGGCCAACGCCTCGGCCGTCCGGTCCGCGGCCGGGACGGGCCGGTCCAGGTACTGGGCGTGGTCCCCGGTGCGGAAGGGGCCCGTCACCATGGAACGGGCGATGGCGGCCGCGGCCTCGGCACCGTGCGCCTCCCGGACCAGGTGCAGGCACAGGTCGATCCCGGAAGCCACCCCGGCGGAGGTCCACAACCCGCCGTCCTCGACGTAGAGGGGGGCGTCCTCGACCACGATCCCCGGGTAGCGGGCGGCGAGCTGCGGGGCCAGCCACCAGTGGGTGACCGCCCGGCGCCCCTCCAGCAGACCGGCCTCCGCGAGGATGAACGCCCCCGCGCACAGGGCGGCGACCGGCACGCCCCGGCCGTGCGCCTCGCGCAGGGCGGCGAGGACCGGCCCGGGCGTCGGATCGGCCGGCTCGGCCAGGGCCGGTACGACGACCAGGTCCGCGGTGGCCAACCAGTCCAGCCCCCGGTCGGGGGCCAGGGTCAGCCCGCCGGGCAGCGGGATCGGACCGGGCTCCAGGGCGCACCGGCGCAGCTCGAAGCCCGGCACCCCGGCGTGGCTGCGGTCGGGGCCCCAGACCTCGGTGATGACGGCGAGGTCGAAGCTGCGGATACCGGGCTGGACGACGATCGCGACACGGCGCATCGGGCCAGTCTGCCAGGGGGTCAGGACTGCCAGACTGGCAGGATCCCATCAGTACGGGGCTTCGTGGGCGCTGTCGGGCCCGCGGCCCGGCCGACAGCATGGAGCCATGACAACGACCGCGATCGAGATCGCCCCCAACAGTGCCCTGCTGGTCATCGACGTGCAGAAGGGCTTCGACGAGGAGTCCTTCTGGGGGCCCCGCAACAATCCGGCGGCCGAGGACAACATCGCGGCCCTGATGGACGCCTGGCAGACGGCCGGCCGGCCCGTGGTCCTCGTCCGGCACGCCTCCGTGCAGCCCGGCTCCGTCCTGGCCGCCGACCACCCCGGGTACGCCTTCAAGGACCTGGTCGAGAAGCGGAGCGAGGGGGCCCTGGTGGTCACCAAGACGGTGAACTCGGCCTTCTACGGCACGCCGGACCTGGCCGACTGGCTGACGGCCCAGGGCATCGGCCAGCTGGTGCTGGTCGGCATCCAGACCAACATGTGCGTCGAGACCACGGCCCGGATGGCGGGGAACCTGGGCTACGACGTGCTGGTCCCGCTCGACGCCACGCACACCTTCGACCTCGCCGGGCCGGGGGGCCTCGCCCTGACGGCGGACGAGCTCGCCACGGCCACCGCGGTGAACCTCCAGGGCGGTGGCTTCGCCCGCGTGGTCACCACGGCCGACCTCCTGCGCTAGCCCGGCCCGAACCAGCCTCGCCGGCGTTTGAG
>NZ_JBGBPT010000089.1:30144-37206 GCF_041106355.1 Streptomyces sp. BF23-19
GCCTCAAACGCCGGCGAGGCTGAAATGGCCCGGCGAGGCTGAAATGGCCCGGCGAAGCCGAAATGGTCCCGCGAAGCCGAAATGCTCCGGCGGGGGCGGAAAGGGTGAGGGCCCCGCCCCGGGGCACGGGGGTCGGGGCCCTCGAAGGGGGCGGCCGCGTCAGAGAACGTCGGCGGCGATGTTCGCGGCGACCTGCTCCAGCAGGGGGCCCGCGTTCGGGATGGACCTGGCCGGGTCCGGCTCCAGATCGGTGAGCGGGTACGCCTTGCGGATACCGGCACCCTCAAGGGCCTCCTGGGACAGCAGCAGCCGCCCGCAGACGGCCACCACGGGCTTGCCCGCCGCACGCGCCGCGGCCGCGACGCCCGCCGGAGCCTTGCCGTGCAGGGTCTGCTCGTCCAGGGAGCCCTCACCGGTGATGACCAGCGTGGCCCGCTCCAGCGCCGGGGCGAAGCCCAGTACCTCCAGCATCAGCTCGATGCCGGGACGGAACGTCGCGCCGAGCAGCAGGGCCCCGTAGCCGATGCCGCCCGCGCCACCGGCACCCGGGAGCACCGCGCACTCGGCGGCCTTCGCGCCGATCGACTTCTCCAGCACCACCGCGAAGTGCGCCAGCGCCGCGTCGAGCGTCGCCACGTCCTCGGGCGAGGCGCCCTTCTGCGGGCCGTACACCGCGGCGCAGCCCTTCGGGCCGGTCAGCGGGTTGTCCACATCGCTCGCGAGGACGAACTCCACCTCCGCGAACCGCGGGTCGACGCCGGACAGGTCGGCCGAGGCCAGCTCGGCCAGCGCGCCGCCGCCCGGACCGACCGGTTCGCCGTTCGCATCCAGGAACACCGCGCCCAGCGCGGCCAGCATGCCGGCGCCGCCGTCGGTGGTGGCACTGCCGCCCACGCCGAAGACGATCGAGCGCGCGCCCGCGTCCAGCGCGGCCTTGAGCAGCTCGCCCGAGCCGTACGTGGTCGCCGTCAGCGCGGCGAAGGTGCCCGCCGGCAGCAGCTGCAGCCCGGAGGCCTCCGCCATCTCGACCACCGCGGTGCCCTCGCGCAACGCGAAGGCGGCCGTGACCTGGTCACCGAGGGGTCCGGTGACCCGTACCTCCCGCCGTTCGAAGCCGGCTGCGACGGCTGCCGCGACCGTTCCGTCGCCGCCGTCCGCGACGGGGAGGGTCTCGATCTCCACGTCCGGTACGGCCCTGCGAAGGCCGGCCGTCACCCGCTCCGCGACCTGAACGGCCGTGAGCGAGCCCTTGAATTTGTCCGCGGCGATGAGCACGCGCGCGGCCTCGTTTACTGCTCCGTCCGTCACCTTGCTATTCCCTTGCTATCGAACAGTGCAGTCGCGCCGCCATGAGCTTATCCGGAGGATCCTCCTATGCCCATGAGTGGCCTGGGCCACACCCGGCGCGCCATGCCCCTAAATAGGGATATACGCCTGCATAGTGTGGCCGCATGAGCGCGGAATCACTGGAACAGCCACGTCCGGACACCCCGGGAGGGGGATCCGACGGCCCCGTGGACAGCGCGCCCGACCACGCCGTCGTCACCGTGGGTGTGCTCGCCGTGCTGGCCGTCGTCGCGTGGGCGGCCCTGGGCAAGGACTCCTTCGACACGGCGTCGGCCACCGCGCTCTCCTGGGTGCTGAGCAACTTCGCCTGGCTGTTCGTGATCGCCGCCGACGTCTTCCTCGTCATGTGCGTCGTCCTCGCGATCAGCCGGTTCGGCCGGATCCGGCTCGGCGCCGACGACTCCGAGCCCGAGTTCACCAACCTCGCGTGGATCGCGATGATGTTCAGCGCGGGCATGGGCATCGGCCTGATGTTCTACGGGGTGGGGGAGCCGCTCACCCACTACCTGGCGCCGCCCCCGGCCTCCGGTGCGGCCCCCCGCACCGGCGCCGCCGCGCTCGCGGCCATGGAGTACTCCTTCTTCCACTGGACCCTCACCCCCTGGGCGATCTACGGCATCGCCGGCCTCGCCCTGGCCTACGCGACCTTCCGCAAGGGCCGAGGCAACCGCCTGAGTTCCGCCTTCGTCCCCCTGATGGGCGAGGAACGGGCGGCCGGGCGGGCCGGCAAGGCCATCGACCTGCTGGCCGTGTTCGCCACCATCTTCGGCACCGCCACCAGCCTCGGCCTCGGCGCCCTCCAGGTCTCCACGGGGCTGGGCCTGACCACCGGCATCGAGGACTCCGTCACCTTGGAGCTGATCATCATCGGCTCCCTGTCGGCGGCCTTCGTCCTCTCCGCCTTCTCCGGCCTGCACAAGGGGGTGAAGTGGCTCAGCACGATCAACCTCGTGCTCGCCGCCGTCCTGATGCTCTTCGTCTTCGTCCTCGGCCCCACCGTCTACATCCTCGACGTGATCCCCGCCGGCGTCGGCGGGTACCTGAGCGAGCTGGTGCCCATGGCCAGTCGCACCGGCGCCTTCACCGACTCCAAGTGGCTCGGCGCGTGGACGATCTTCTACTGGGCGTGGTGGCTGTCCTGGGCCCCGTTCGTCGGCACCTTCATCGCCCGCATCTCGCGCGGCCGCACCATCCGCGAGTTCCTCATCGGCGTGCTGCTCGTCCCCAGCGGGGCCACCGTGATCTGGTTCTGCGTCATGGGCGGCACCGCCATCCGCCTCGACTCCACCGGTGCCGTCGACTTCGCCGTCACGATCAAGGACGGTACGGAGGCCTCGCTCTTCGCGATGCTGGACGCCCTGCCGCTCTCCGCGGTCACCTCGTGGGTCGCCATGATCCTGGTCATGACCTACTTCGTCACCAGCGCCGACTCGGCCTCCCTGGTGATGGGCTCGCTCACCAGTCGCGGCTCCCTCAACCCACCCACCTGGCTCGTCGTCACCTGGGGCGTGCTGATGGCAGCCGTCGCCGCAGTGCTCCTCGTCGCGGGCGGCCTGAAGTCCCTGCAGACCGCCACCATCCTGGTCGCGCTGCCATTCGTCATCGTCATGATGTTGCTCTGCTGGGCCCTGGTGAAGGAGCTCCGTACGGACCCGGGCGCCGGACCCGCCCGCCACCACCCCCTGCACGGGCTGCGGGACGCGGTCCGGGCCATGGTCGGCGACGCCATCAGCGAACAGGGGGTGGCCCGCCGCGCGCGGGGCCTCGCCGAGTCCGGGGGCCGGCGCCACGAGGACAGGGGCGGGGACGGCGAAGGCCCGGGGTCCCCGAAGGCGTGACGCCTCGGCCCCCCCGGGCCCAGGTCGTGGGCTGCCGGGTCAGGACAGCTCGTACACCGCCATCCGGCCGTTGACGTAGACCTTCTTCGCGCGATCGGCCGGCAGCGGCGATTCGGCGCCCGAAGGGCGGTGCGCCACCACGTGGCGGACGTGGTGCCGGTCGTGGAGCCGGCTCAGGATCTCGGCCGTCGGCCCGTCGCGAAGGACTTAGGGTTGCGGCGTGACCACCACAGACGACTACGCCACGTACATCGCGAGCCTGCCCCGGGTGCTGGCCGGCGCGGCCGCCCTCTACCGGGACGCCGAGGGTCGGGTCCTGCTCGTCGAGCCCAACTACCGCGAGGGCTGGGCCCTGCCGGGCGGCACCGTCGAGTCGGACCAGGACGAGTCCCCGCGCACCGCGGCCCGGCGGGAGAGCGCCGAGGAGATCGGCATCGACCTCCCGCTCGGCCGCCTCCTGGCCGTCGACTGGGTGCCGGGCCCCGGTCGCCCGCCACTGGTCGCCTACGTCTACGACGGCGGGGTGCTGGACGAGGCCCAGCTCGCCTCCGTCACGCTGCAGGAGGAGGAGCTGATCTCCTGGCGGCTCGTCGAGCCCGCCGAACTCACCGCATATCTGCCCGAAGCGCTCGGGCGGCGCATCCAAGAGGCGTACCGGATCGCGCAGTCGGGCGAGGGCGCCGTGGAACTGGAGAACGGCCGGCGCCCGGTGGCCCCGTAAGCAGGGCGCGCCGTAACAGCGGACTTACCTCGACCAGGACAGAATCAGAAGATGATCACGATGTACGCCTGGCCCAGCACCGCCGACGGGCCCGACGCCCTCCCCATGGTGCACTTCACCACCGACCAGCAGGCCGGTGGTGAAGTCACTCCGGACGGGACCCCGGTCTGGCTGTTCGACACCGCGATACGCGAGGGCGGCTGGGCGCAGTTCACCGATTTCGAGGGCTGGTCCGTCCCGGCCCCCGGTTGGCAGGCCTTCTACCGCCGCGAGGACGACCTCCTCGCCGTCACCGGCCCCGGCTCCTGTGAGGGCTGGTACCAGGGCAACCTCGGCGCCGACCCCGACTGGGTGGCCGCCGCCGCCACCCAGCAGAGCGTGGTCCTGCTCGCCGCCCCGATCCAACACCCCTCGCTGTACAACTACGCCGTGGAGGCCGGAGCCGCCTTCGCGCTGCTCGTTCCGCTCCTCGTCGTCTGAACCGACCCGGACCCGATCACGCCAGGAGCTTGGCCTTGGCGCGGTCGAACTCCTCCTGGGTGATGTCGCCCTTGTCCTTCAGGGCGGAGAGCTTGTGCAGCTCGTCCGCGCTGCTGCCGGATCCCGCCGTCTTCTGGACGTAGGACCGGAAGGCGGCCTCGTTCTCCTGGACCTGCTTGATGTCCCGCTCGCCCATGCTCCGGCCCCGGGCGATGAGGTAGACGAACACGCCCAGGAAGGGCAGCAGGATCACGAAGATCAACCATCCCGCCTTCCCCCAGCCGCTGAGGCTGTGGTCACGGAAGATATCCGTGATGATCTTGAAGAGCAGGAAGAACCACATGATCCACAGGAACAGGTACAGCATCGTCCAGAAGATGTTGAGAAGCGGATAGTCGTCCATGCCCGACTCCGATCATGTAGCGGTATTCCATTCATACAACCGCTGCAAAAGGACCGCATTTCGGAATGGGACAGGACCGAGCCCGCATTCAGGGCCGGGGTTCAGAACAGTTCTCGGACGTGTTCCCCGGACTCGAAGGCCAGCAGCCGCACCTTGCGGTCGAGCCCGCCGCCGTAACCGGTCATCCCGCCCGACGCGCCGATCACCCGGTGGCAGGGCACGATGATGCCGACCGGGTTCTTCCCGTTCGCCAGGCCCACCGCGCGCGAGGCGCTGGGCTTGCCCAGGTTGGTCGCGAGCTCCCCGTACGACCACGTCTCGCCGTACGGGATCCGCACCAGCTGATCCCAGACGCTGCGCTGGAATTCGGTGCCCTCCAGGCGCAGCGGGAGGTCGAACTCGGTGAGCTCCCCGGCGAAGTACGCGGTCAACTGGCGCGCCACCTCGGGGAACGGCTCCTCGGCGGCGGCCACCCGCTCCCCGAAGGACTCCTCGGCCGGTCGGTGCCGCTGCCCGGTCATGTAGAGGCCGCTGAGCACTCCGTCCGTGGCGACCAGGGTCAGCGGGCCGTAGGGGCTGTCGACGACGGTGTGCGTCTTGGTGCTGTTCATCGTGGATCGCATCGCTGGTGCTCCTCAGGCGGGCAGGTGGTTGATGGGGTGGGCGTCCGTGGCCCACAGGTACTGGACGGCGTACGCACGCCAGGGCCGCCAGGTGGCCGCGCGCGCGGTGAGAGCCGAGGGGGTGGACGGCAGCCCGAGCCCCTGCGCCGCCCGCCGGATCCCCAGATCCGACGGCAGGAACGCGTCCGGGTCGCCGAGCGCCCGCATCGCGATCACCTCGGTGGTCCACGGACCGAAGCCGGGCAGCGCCGAGAGCTGCGCCCGCGCCGCCTCCCAGTCGCTGTCGAAGCCGAGCGCCAGCGAACCGTCGGCGAGCGCCGAGACCAGGGTGGTCAGCGTGGCGCGCCGACTGCGCGGCAGGGCCAGGGCCTCCGGGTCCAGCCCGGCGAGCGCCTGCGGGGAGGGGAAGAGGTGGGTCAGCCCGCCCAGCGGGTCCTCGATCGGCTCCCCGTGCGCGGTGACCAGCCGGGCCGCGTGCGTACGCGCCGCCGCGGTGGAGACCTGCTGTCCCAGAACCGCCCGTACGGCGAACTCCGGCGCGTCGACCGTACGGGGCACCCGGCGCCCGGGGGCCTTGTCCACGAGCGGGGCCAGCAGCGGGTCGGAGCGCAACTGCTCGTCGACCGCCTCGGGGTCGGCGTCCAGGTCGAGCATCCAGCGGCACCGGCTGATGGCGATGGTGAGGTCGCGCAGGTCGGTCAGCGCGAGCCGGCAGCCGATGTGGTCGGGCTGCGGGGTCAGGGCGACGACGCCGGTGCCGTAGGGCAGGCGGAGGGTGCGACGGTAGGCGCCGTCGCGCCACTCCTCGACCCCGGGAACGGCGGTCGCGGCGAGGTGCCCGAAGAGGTTGTCGGGGTTCAGCGGGGCCCGGAACGGCAGCCGCAGACTGATCGTCCCGGAGATCTGGGGCGGGGCGTTCCGGCCGCGGCCGGCCTTGACGGCCCGCTCCCGCAGCTCGCTCGGGGACAGGGCGAAGACCTCGCGGACCGTGTCGTTGAAGGTCCGGATGGAGGAGAAACCGGCGGCGAAGGCCACGTCGCCCATCGGGAGCTCGGAGGTCTCGATGAGCAGCCGGGCGGTCTGGGCGCGCTGGGCCCGGGCCAGGGCGAGCGGACCGGCCCCGAGCTCGGCGTTCAGCTGCCGCTCGACCTGGCGGGCGGAGTAGCCCAGCCGGGTGGCCAGGCCCGGCACGCCCTCGCGGTCCACCACGCCGTCCTGGATCAGCCGCATCGCGCGCGCGACGGCGTCGGCCCGTGCGTTCCACTCGGGCGAACCGGGACTCGTGTCGGGCCGGCACCGCTTGCAGGCCCGGAACCCGGCCTGCTGGCAGGCGGCGGCGCTGGGCAGGAAGGTCATGTTCTCGACCTTCGGCGGCACGGCGGGGCAGCTGGGGCGGCAGTAGATCCGGGTGGTCAGGACGGCGGTGAAGAACCAGCCGTCGAAGCGGGCGTCCTTCGACTGCACGGCCCTTACGCAGCGCTCGGTGTCGGTGTGCATGCGTCCAGCTTCGGGGTTCCGGTTACGACGGGCTGGCGGTTTTCCGACATCAAGGCTAGCCGTGTCCCTGGCCGGGTGTGCGGGGTCGGGGCCGACGCCGGGCTCGCGGCGGGGGCGCCGCCACAGCCGGTCAGGGCGGTGAGGGCGAGCGGG
>NZ_JBGBPT010000090.1:0-16539 GCF_041106355.1 Streptomyces sp. BF23-19
GGCGGGGTGGGAGGGGCTGGTGCGACTGAGGCCCGCCGAGCGGCCGTTCCTGTTCTCGCGGTCGGGGTGGGCGGGGATGCAGCGGTACGGGGGCACCTGGTCGGGGGACGTGGAGTCGAGCTGGGAGGGGCTGCGGGCCTCGCTGGCGCTGGTGCTGGGGCTCGGGCTGTGCGGGGTGCCGTACTCGGGTCCGGACGTCGGCGGGTTCGGGGGGTCGCCGTCGCCGGAGTTGTACGTGCGGTGGCTGCAACTGGGGGCCTATCTGCCGCTGTTCCGGACCCACTCGGCGATCTGGGCGGGGCGGCGGGAGCCGTGGGAGTTCGGGCCGGAGGTGGCGGAGCAGGCCGCGGCGGTGATGGCGGAGCGGGAGCGGCTGCGGCCGTACTTCGTGACGTTGGCGCATCTGGCGCGGCGGACGGGGGCCCCGTACGTGCGGCCGCTGTGGTGGGGGGCGCCGGAGGAGCGGCAGTTGAGGGACTGCGAGGACACCTTCCTGCTGGGTGACGCGCTGTTGGTGGCGCCGGTGCTGGAGTGCGGGGCGGACCGGCGGGCGGTACGGCTGCCACGGGGGCGCTGGTACGACACGGCGACGGGGACGGCGTACGAGGGTCCGGGCCAGATCCTGCTGGATGCGCCGCAGGGCCGGATCCCGGTGCTGGCGCGGGCGGGGGCCGTACTGCCGGTGCGTGCGGGCTCCGGTGGCGGGGTGGAGCTGGAGGTCTGGGCGCCGGCGCGGGGGCGTACGGGGGGTGGGGTGGTGATCCGGGATCCGGGGCCGGGCTTCGAGCCGGGTGAGGTGGAGCGGTACACGGTGCGGTGGGTGGGGGACGCGGTGGTGGTGGAGGACGAGGCGGGGAGCCGGGTGGAGGGGGTGACCGTACGGGGGCTGTAGGCGCAACAGGCCCCGGCAGGCGGTGTGGGTGCGCGGGGCCCGGTGGCCGTGGCGGGTCATGGCTCCCCTGCCACCTCCGACGGATACGCAACCATCGGTTGCGTATCTGTCGAAGGTGGACTAGCTTTATCTGCAACCGAAGGTTGCGATAGATGGAGACGGCCATGGAGTACGGGAGCATCGAGCGCGAGCTGCACATCGACGCCTCGCCCGAGGTGGTGTTCGAGGTGCTCAGCAGCCCCGAGCACATCCGGGAGTGGTGGAGCGCCGACACCGCGTTCGAGCCGGTCGCGGGCGCGACGGCCCGTCTCACGTGGACCGACGAGGACACCGGTCGACAGCAGTCCGCGCCGTTCACGGTCGTGGAGGCCGACCCGCCGCGGATGTTCTCGTTCCGCTGGACCTACGACGAGACGGAGACGGAGACGGCGGGTCCGGGCAACTCCCTGCTGGTGACCTTCGAGCTCGTCCCCACGGACAAGGGGACCACGGTCCGGTTCCGCGAGAGCGGCTATCGCGAGCGGGGTTGGGAGGCCGCCGTGCTCGAAGCCCACTACGACGACCACCGGCAGGGCTGGGACTTCTACCTGCCGCGCCTGGTCGCGACGGCCGACCGGCTGGCGGCCACGCGATGAGCACCGCCGTCGACGACGACCTGTGGTCCGCGATAGGCGACCCGACCCGGCGCCGCATGATCGACCTCCTGCTGGCCGACGGCCAGGGGACGGCGACGACCCTCAGCGCGCACCTGCCCGTGACCCGGCAGGCCGTGACCAAACACCTGGCCGTGCTCGACCGGGTCGGGCTGGTCCGGTCCGCGCCGGCGGGACGGGAGAAGCGCTACCACGTGGACGAGGCGCAGTTGGCCCGTGCCGTGGCGCAGCTGAGCTCCGTCGGCGAGATGTGGGACGCCCGCCTGCGGCGCGTCAAGAACCTCGCCGAAGCGATCCAACGAGCCAAGAACGCGGAGCAGTGACACGAAGAAGGAGGAGAGCGAGATGGTGGACATCCTGCACCGGGTAGGGATCACCGCGACCCCGGAGAAGGTGTACGAAGCGCTCACCACGGTCGAGGGCCTGGCCGCGTGGTGGACGACCGACACGAGCGGGTCCGGCGACGGCGTCCTGGAGTTCCGGTTCGGCGACGTCGGCGGCTTCGACATGAAGGTGCTCGACCTGCGGCCGAACGAACGGGTGCTGTGGGAGGTCGTCGACGGTCCGGCCGAGTGGGTCGGGACGACGGTGAGCTTCGACCTGACCCAGGAAGGCGAGTGGACGATCCTCATGTTCGCGCACGCGGGCTGGCGCGAACCGGTCGAGTTCATGAACCACTGCAGCACCAAGTGGGCGATCTTCCTGATGAGCTTGAAGTCCCTGGTGGAGACGGGCTCCGGCGCGCCGCATCCGCGCGACGTGCAGATCAGCAACTGGCACTGACGCCCCTCCCGCCTCCCGCGGGGCCCGGACGCGGTGGGCCGGGCCGGTCTCGGCCGGCCCGGCCCACCGCGTCCGGGGCAGAGCCGGGCAGGGCCGGGCTCAGGCGTACTTGCCCGCGAACCAGGACGCCGCCGCCTGGGTGTGGAGGGGGAAGGCCAGCGCCGACGGGGTGCGCAGGACGTGCCAGCCGGTGGTCTCGTCCGTCGGCTTCGAGGCGGGGAGGTCCGCGGCCGGGCGGGCCGGGAGGAGGCCGAAGAGGAGGAGATGGCCGGCCGGGGAGCTCAGGGCGTCGGCCAGGACGACCTCCGAGGCGGGGGCCGTGATGCCGGTCTCCTCGAAGAGCTCACGGACGACCGCGTCGCGCCAGTCCTCACCGAAGTCGATGAATCCGCCGGGGAGGGCGACGCCGCCGAGGGCCGGTTCGATGGTGCGGGTGATGACCACGAGGCCGGTGCCGTCCGCGTCCTCGACGGGGAGGAGGGTGACGGCCACCGGGAGCGGGTTGCGGTAGGCGGTCGCCCCGCAGGCCGCGCAGGTGCGGGGCCACTCAGGGGTGGAGTACGGCGCTCCGCAGGTGGAGCAGTGCGAGTCCTTCAGGTGTGCCGACATCCGGCGATCGTATGCCAAGGGGTGTGCGGACGGCGGCGGTTGCGGGACCCCCACCGGGACCCGCACCGGGACCCGCACCGGCCGCTGCGGATCGCGACCCCCTCACCGCTGTCGCCGTCGTCCGGCCGTGAGTACCGTGCCCGCATGACTTTCACCTCGTACGAGGAATTCTGGCCGTACTACGTCGCGATGCACTCGCGCGCCGCCACCCGGTGGATCCATCTCACCGGCACCCTCACCGGTCTGGCCGTGACCGCCTACGGGTTGGCGCGCGGCCGTAGGCGCTACCTCGCCGCACTCCCCCTGATCGGGTACGGGACCGCCTGGCCCGCGCACTTCCTGATCGAGGGGAACAATCCGGCCACCTTCGGCCATCCCGCGTGGTCACTGCGTGGGGACGCGCAGATGATCCGGATGATGCTCGCCGGCCGCGACGCGGAGCTGGACGAGATCGCGCGGAAGTGGCTTGCCGAGAACCCGTGTCAGGGCCGTCCCCCCGTGGCAGACTTCTGACGATCCGTCAGATTGCTGACCTGGGAGGGGCATCGTGGCACGCACACGCACACCCGTCGTGAGCGGGTGGTTCACCGAGGACGCGCCGGACGGCGGGGGCTTCCGGCTGCTCGGCACCCGGTGCTCGGCCTGTACCGCGGTGTTCTTCCCGCGCGAGGACGCGTACTGCCGCAATCCGCACTGCCCCGGCGGCGGTGAGCTCGCCGAGGTGCCGCTGTCCCCGCGGGGCCGGGTCTGGTCCTACACCGACGGGCGCTACCGGCCGCCCGCGCCGTACGTGTCCGACCCGGCCGTGCCCTGGGAGCCGTACACGCTGGTCGCGGTGGAGCTGGAGGCCGAGGGGATGGTGGTCCTGGGGCAGGCCGCGCCCGGGGTCGGGGTCGCCGATCTGGCGGTCGGGATGGAGGTCGAGGTGGTCGGGGGCGTGCTGAACGAGGACGTGGGGACCGCGGGGGCTGCGGGGGCTGCGGGAACCACCGAGGAGGCCGCCGGGACCGTCTGGACCACGTGGCGGTTCCGGCCGGTGGGAGGCGCCGAGTGAGCGCCGACATCGCCGTCCTCGGGGCCGGTATGCACCCCTGGGGCAAGTGGGGCCGCAGTTTCGTCGAGTACGGGCGGGCCGCCGCGCGGGCGGCGCTCGACGACGCCGGACTGGACTGGACGCAGGTGCAGTCGATCGTCGGCGCCGACACCGTGCGTTCCGGATACCCGGGCTACGTGGCGGGCGCCACCTTCGCCCAGGCCCTCGGCTGGCAGGGGGCGCGGGTCACCAGCGTCTACGCGGCCTGCGCGTCCGGCGCCCAGGCCGTCGGAGCCGCCCGCGCGCAGATCCTGGCGGGCCTGGCCGACGTGGTGCTCGTGGTCGGCGCGGACGCCGCGCCCAAGGGGTTCTTCGCACCGGCGGGCGGCGACCGGCCCGACGATCCGGACTGGCTGCGGTTCCGCGTGCTCGGCGCCACCAATCCGGCCTACTTCGCGCTCTACGCGCGGCGCCGGATGGACCTCCACGGGGACACCCTGGAGGACTTCGCCCAGGTCAAGGTGAAGAACGCGGCGGCCGGGCTGCTCAATCCGCATGCCCGCTACCGCAGACACGTCACCGCGGAGGAGGTCGCGGCCTCGGCGGTGGTCGCGGATCCGCTCCGACTGCTCGACATCTGCGCCACCTCCGACGGGGGCGCGGCCCTGGTCCTCACCAGCATGGACTTCGCGCGATCGCGCGGGGTGGCCGATCCGGTGCGGATCCGGGCCGTCTCCACCGTGACGCCCACCTATCCGCGTACGGTGCTGGACCTGCCGGACATCGCGACCGACTCGGCGGTGGCGGTGGCGCCGGCGGCCGGGTCCTTCAGGTCCTCGATCGCGCGCGCCGCCTACGAGGAGGCGGGGCTCGGCCCGGACGACCTCTCCCTCGCCGAGGTGTACGACCTCTCCACCGCCCTGGAGTTGGAGTGGTACGAGGACATCGGGCTGTGCGGGGAGGGCGAGGGGGCGAAGCTCGTTCGGGAGGGGGCGACGGCGCTGGGCGGCCGGATCCCGGTCAACACCAGTGGCGGGCTGGCCTCCTTCGGGGAGGCGGTGCCGGCGCAGGCGATCGCGCAGGTGTGTGAGCTGACCTGGCAGTTGCGCGGTACGGCCGGGGAGCGGCAGGTGCCCGGTGCGCGGGCCGGGATCACCGCGAACCAGGGGCTGTTCGGCCACGGGTCGGCCATCGTCGCCGTGCGCTGAACTGCTGGTGTTGTCCGAACGCTTGACGACCCCCGGCGGCAGGTTCACACTCGCTCCACAGTCCCGCGCCGCGACCGGGACCCCGGTCCCCCCGTGAGAGCTGCGGCCCGTACCCCAGTCGGCGGGGGTACGGGCCGCCTCCGCGTCAGGCTCCCGCCGAGAGGCTCCGGCGCCGTTCGCGTGCCAGGGACATCGCGTGTTCCACGACCCCCACCAGTACGTCCTTCACGGATTCCCGGTCCCGTGCGTCGCACAGCAGTACCGGCACCCCGGGATCGAGGTCCAGTGCCGTCCGTACGGTCACCACAGGGTGCCGGTCGGCTCCGTCGAAGCAGTTGACGGCGACGACGAACGGGATCGCGCGCCGCTCGAAGTAGTCGATGGCGGCGAAACAGTCGGCGAGGCGACGGGTGTCCGCGAGGACGACGGCGCCGAGCGAACCCTGCGCCAGCTCGTCCCACAGGAACCAGAAGCGGTCCTGCCCGGGGGTGCCGAACAGGTACAGCACCAGGTCCTCGCGGAGCGTGATGCGCCCGAAGTCCATGGCCACGGTGGTGGTGCTCTTGCCCTCCACTCCCCCGGTGTCGCCGCCCCCCACGCCCGGCTCGGAGAGCCGTTCCTCGGTGCGCAGGGGTCTGATTTCGCTCACCGCGCTGACCAGGGTGGTCTTGCCCACCCCGAAGCCGCCCGCGACCAAGATCTTCAAGGTCAGCGGCTCGACCGGCGACACCGCGTGCATGGCACCGGTGCGGCTAAAGCGCCCGAAGGCCATCGATCACCTCACGCAGAATGGATTCATCGGGCAGTTCTGCCGGTGGTACCGGCCTGGTCACGTGGACCAGTTCTTCATCGACCAGGTCGCCGATCAGGACGCGGACGACCCCGACCGCGAGGTCGAGATCGGCCGCGAGTTCGGCGACCGACTGTGGTCGGCCCCGGCACAGCCCGAGGATGTGGGCGTGTTCCGGGGAGAGGGTCATGTCCCAGACCGGATCGTCGGCCGCCGGTTCGGCGACGACGAGCGCGATCAGGTCGAGTCGGTGCTGGCCCGCGTGGCTGGTCCGGCCGCGGGTCATGGCGTACGGGCGGACGACCGGCCCCGCGTCGTCGTCGAACCAGTGCGCGTGGTCGGGGTCCAGCTGGTCGGGGTCGGGGTAGGACGGGTCGACGGGGAAACCGGCGGGGATGTCCGTGGGGTGGTCCTGGCCTGAATCACTCATGCCCTACGACTCACCCTCCGGCTGGCAGCCCGGTGCGCGGGGCGGTCGCCAGGTGGTCGCCGACGCGCTTGACCATCAGCGTCATCTCGTACGCCACCTGGCCGACGTCGGAGTCGGCGTCGGCCAGGACGGCCAGGCAGCTGCCGTCGCCCGCGGCCATGACGAAGAGGAAGGCCTCGTCGAGCTCGACGACGGTCTGGCGGACCCGGCCGGAGTCGAAGTGCCGGCCGACGCCCTTGGCCAGGCTGTGGAAGCCGGAGGCGACCGCGGCCAGGTGCTCGCTGTCCTCGCGGGTCAGGTCCTTGGAGCTGCCGGTGGGCAGGCCGTCGCCGGAGAGGACCACCGCCTTGCGGATGGAGCCGACCCGGTCGACGAGCTCGTCGAGGAGCCAGTTGAGCGGGCCGGAGCCGCGGCCCCTGGTGTCGTTGCCGGTCTGCGGTGCGGTCATCGACCGTCCCCTTCGTTCTCGTTCGCGGGACCGCCGGCGGCGGATGTGCCTGCCTCGGTCTCGGACTTCTGCTGTGCGTGCTGGTTGCGGCCCGCCGTCCAGCCACGCTGGAGTGCGGACATGCGCGTACGTACGTCTTCCGCGTCGCGGTCGGCCACCTGGTCGGGGGCGGCTTCGGCGGGTGCGGCGGACGGGAACTTCTTGAGCTGGGGCGCCAGGCTCGCCTGGCGGACCCGGCGGGGCAGCCCGCCGATGCCGGGGCCGGGTGCGGCGGCCCCCGCCTCGGATCCGGCTTCGGGTCCGGCCGTGGAGGCCGGGGCGGGCTGCGGGACCACGGACACCGGGCGGGGTTCCACCCGGCGGCCGTGGTCGGCGACCAGAGTCGGGGTCGGGCGGCGGCGCGGCAGCGGCACGGCGCCCTGGGAGCGGGGGCCGTCCGGACGCGGGGCCTCCACGCGCTGGGTGTCCAGCCGGACGGGGCCGGTGGGCGCGAGCGACTCGCGGTCGCGGTCGCCCTTGCGGGAGCCGCCCCGGTCCGCGTGCCGGTCCGCGTGCCGGTCGGTGTGCGGCCGGTCCGCCGGGCGCAGACCCAGGAGGGCGCTGCGCGGGATGCCGTTCGGCGGGGTCTCGTCGTCGAGGGTCGCCATGACCGGCCGGCCGGCGCCGCCGGTGCGGCTTGTGATCGCCGTCGGGGCGTCGTCGAGCACGGCGGGGTCGTCGAGGCCGTCCAGCCGGTCCAGGCCGTTCAGGCCGCCGGCCGGGAGCGGGGCCTCCAGCTCGACGGGGCCGCGCAGTTCGGCGACGGGCAGCCGGCGGCCGGACGTCGCGCGCTCCATGGCGGCGGGCGTGGGTCGCTCGGACCCGGCGCGGCCGAGGTGGCCGGCCTTGTCGGACCGCAGCGGCTTGGCCGCGGCGCGGGCGCCGTCGAACCGGGCGCCGGCGCCGTTGGTCTCGGGGGCCTCGGTCAGCAGGGCCGCGGGCAGGAAGAGCACCGCGGTGGTGCCCCCGTACGGGCTGGGCTGGAGGACAACCTTGACGTTGTGGCGCTGCGCGAGGCGGCTGACGACGAACAGGCCGAGGCGGTCGGTGTCGGAGAGCTCGAACTCGGGGGTCTCGGCGAGCCGAAGGTTCGCGTCGAGCAGCGCTTCCGGGGTCATGCCGAGGCCGCGGTCGTGGATCTCCAGGGTGAAGCCGTTGGCGACGCGCTCGCCGTGCACCTGGACCGCGGTGTGCGGCGGCGAGAACACGGTGGCGTTCTCCAGGAGTTCGGCGATGAGGTGGGTGACGTCGGCGACGGCCGGGCCGACGATGCCCAGGCGGGTGAGCCGGCGTACCTCGATGCGCTCGTAGTCCTCGACCTCGGCGACGGCGGCGCGTACGACGTCCATCAGCTGGACGGGCTTGCGCCACTGGCGGGAGGGCGCGGCACCGGAGAGGATCACGAGGCCCTCGGCGTGCCGGCGCATGCGGGTGGTCATGTGGTCGAGGCGGAAGAGGTCGGCCAGCTCCTCGGTGTCCTCGGTACGGCGTTCCATGGTGTCGAGGAGGGTCAGCTGGCGGTGCAGCAGCACCTGGTTGCGGCGGGCCAGGTTGACGAACACCTCGGAGACGCCGCGACGCAGGTCGGCCTGCTTGACGGCGGCCTCGACGGCGGCGCGCTGGAGGGTGTTGAGGGCCTGGCCGACCTGGCCGACCTCGTCCTTCTCGTATTCGAGGTGGGGTGCCTCGGTCTCCACGTCCACGTGCTCGCCCGCGGCGAGGCGGCGCATCACGCTGGGCAGCCGGACGCCGGAGGCCTCGTGGGCCTCCTTGCGCAGCCGGGACAGGTCGCGGACGAGGTCGCGGCCGATGCGCACGGACAGGACCAGGGAGAAGACCAGGGCGAGGAAGCCGAGGATGCCGGCGGCCGCGGCCTGGACCATGACGTCCATGGCGACGGGCTCGATGCGTTCCTGGTAGCGGTTGCCGGCGGCGGTGTTCATGGCGGCCAGGTCTTCGAGGACCTTGGTGGAGGCCTCGTCCCACTGGGCGGCGGTCAGGTTGCGCGGCTTGTTGACCGCGCCGCCGGATATGAAGCGCTCCTCGGCGTCGCGCAGGGGCTGGGTCTCGGGGTTCTTCCAGTACTGCTCGAAGCTCTCCCGGTCCTCGGCGGGGAGGGTCACGAGGTTGAACTCGTAGAGCAGGGAGCGGTTGGCCGCGAAATCGGAGACGTGGCGGACGTCGGGAGCGGTGATGTTGCGCGCGGCGAGGGCGGAGGCGATGACGGCGTCCTCGCGGGAGAGCAGTTCGCGGGCGCGGCTGATGCCGACGAGGGCGCGGCCTTCCTTGTCCACCTCCACGTTGTCCAGGCCGTGGAGGTTCATGAGGAAGTCGTAGCAGGGGTCGACCAGGCGGTTGTAGAGATCCAGGGCCTGCGTGGGGTCCAGGGCGTTCTGGTCGACGGAGCGGCGCATGGTGCCGATGCCCTGGAAGGCGGCGACGATCGAGCGCAGGCGCTGGGCGCTCTGCGGGCTCAGCTCGTCGATGACCTTGGAGTCGCGGGCGCTGACGCTGATCTGCTCGACGGCCCGGTCGGTTTCGGCGCGGCGCTTGGTGAGTTCGGCCGTGGCGGTGGCGGCCCGGGGGTCGCCGAGGACGACCAGGGTCTGGCGCCGTTCCTTCTGGATGACGCGGACGACGTCCTCGACGGGGTAGCCCACCTTGTCGATGATGTAGGCCACGTCGAAGAGTTGGACGGCCTCACGGCCGGTGATGACTGTCGCGAAGCCCCAGAGGGCGGTCAGGGAGACGAGCGGCACAAGGAGCAACGCCACGATCTTCCGGCGGATGGACTTCCCGCGAAAGCGCATGGCCTCCCCAGCCTCCCCCAGGTCAACCCCGTTACCGGGGGTCGGTGTTCCGTCATTTAAACGGCGTGAGCCTACTACTGCTGGGGGGCAGCTTCGAAGGCGTGTCCGGACGTTTTCGGCCTGACCCCGGGAGGAAGATCACCAGTTGTCCGACACTTCCGGTCAAGAGCGGCCCGATATGTGGCAGATGACACTTGGTGGGGCGTCAGTTCCCGCAACCCGATGGATGGCTGGAATTATTCGTTCCGCGATCATTCCGGCGCGAGAAGGTATCCGCGATTCGGGAATCTCCCGGCGCCGCCGAACGTCTGTCTGTGCGAGGGGGCGCGTCGGAACGGACGTGAGGGATGGATGTGGCGGGGCAGACGCGTCACGTGGCAAGTGGGCAGGGCGAGCAGGCATGACGGACCGCGCGGTGGGGAGTGAGCGGACCATGAGCAGTGACGAGGGCGGCGGTGTGAGTGCGGGCCTGGGTGCCGGCTCGGCCGGGCGGGGACTGTGGGTCGAGGAGCCGGCCCGGCGGCGCCGGATGCCGGATTCGGTACGGACGTCCGCGGTGCGGGCGGTGCTGATCGTGTCCGTGACCCTGACGCAGGCGACGATCACGTTCTTCCTGACCCTGACCGGGTCCTGGCTCGCCCTGCCGATGGGGCTCGGCGCGATAGCCGGGACGATCGTGGCCACCTGGGGCGTGCTGGACGTGTGGATCACCCGGCAGACCTGGAACCAGCGGTACGGGGTCCTGTCGGAGCCGAGCAGCACGGCGCGCAGCCGCCGCAAGGAGGCCCGGCGGCCCGCCCGGGCGGCCCGGGCGCCCGCCGCGGGCCGAATACCCCGCGAGGACGGCCCTCTGGCGGCCTCCGGGCGCTACTCCGCACGCTGACCCCCGCCACCCGGCGTCCGTGCGCCTGCGCCCCCACGAGGACGCCTCACGCCGACCTGTGCACGCCTGGGTCCCCGCGACGACGCCTCGCCTCGGTGTGCTCGCGCCTTTCGTCCTCTCGTGTCAGGAAACGCCGCTGCGACGGAACATCCGGGTGGCCGTGATCTCGCCGTGGATGGTCTCCGCCTCCGCGGACTGCTGCGGCAGACCCGGGCGCAGGTGCTCCTCGACGCTGATGTACTTCAGGCCCGCCCGCAGGTCCGCGTCGTTGCGCAGGCGGATCACCAGCGGGAACTCGGCGAGGGCCGTGGTGTCGAACAGACCGGTCGTGTAGAGCAGTTGGACGCCGAGCGCGTCCGATACGGCCCGCTGGAGCTCCAGCAGGTAGGTGGCGTTGGCACGGCCGATCGGGTTGTCGAGGAACAGCGTGCCCGCGTGCCGGTGCTTGTCGCGGCCACGGTCGTTGCTGCGCAGCGCCGCCATCGTGCAGTACAGCGCGATCGCGGCGGTCAGCAGCTGCCCGCCGGAGAACACGTCGCCCATCTGCCCCACCGGCACCCGCTCGGCGCGCAGCACCGCGTCCGGCTTGAGGATCTCCACGGAGATGCCCTTGGGCTCCAGGGCCGCCTGGACGCCCCTCAGCAGCAGGGACATGCCGTCCCGGCGGGCCTCGCCGAAGGAGGCGCTGCTGTTCTTCTTCACGGCCGTGCGGGTCGCCTCGTCGATGACCTCGCCGAGCCGCTCGGTGAGCGTGGCCTGGTCCGGCTCCTCGAAGCGGATGCGCAGGAACTCCTGGCCCGACCATTCGCCGAGGCCCTCGGGGAGCTGTGAGAGCCGCTGCGCGGAGCGGAGCGTGGCCAGGGCCGATTCGACGAGGCCGCGCAGGCGGTCGACGATGCTGTCGCGGTTGCGCTCCAGCTGCGCCAGTTCGTCGGTGAGGACGCGCAGCCGGGGTGCGAAGGCCGCGGCCCAGGCCGCCGCGTGCTCGGGCAGTGCGGAGGCGGGCAGTTCGCGGATCTGCTGGCGCGCGGGGGTGCGTACCTGCTCGTAGCGGGTGGCGTTGGCGTGCCGGACCAGGATGTCGCTCGCCTCGCGCACCGCGGAATCGGCGGTCGAGAGCTCGGCCGCGCAGCCGCGCAGGGAGCGGCGGGCCTCGGTGGCGGACTGGCGGGCCTCCTCCAGGGTGCCCGCGTGGGGTACCGGCTCCTGCTCGTCGTCCTGGTGGGTGTGGTCGCGCAGCAGGTCCCGGAGCATCGCCGCTGTCTCGTCGAAGCCGCCGGCGCCGTCCTCGGCGGTGCGGTGGGCGCGCAGCAGGTCCGCGTGGGCGGCCCGGGCGCTCTCCACGGCCGCGGTGTGGGCGGCGAGTTGGGCGGTGGCCGTACGCAGCAGGGCCTGGGCCTGGTCGACGTCCTCGGGGACGAGCTCCTCGGGGAGTTCGGTGTGCGCCTCCCCCTCGGTGGGGGCGTGCCGTTCGGCTTCGCCGCGCAGTCGGCCGAGCTGCTCGCTCGCGGTGGACGCGCGGGTCTCCAGCATCTGCACGAGGGACTCGGCGCGGGCGGCCGCGGCCTGCCGGGAGGGGCCGTCGGCGCCGTCGGTGCCTTCGAGGAGCTGGGCGGCCCGGGTACGGACCTTGTTGGTGAGGCGGTCGAGTTCGGCCAGGGCGGCGCTCTCGTCGCTCTCGGCGCGGGCCTGCTCGGCACGCAGGTCGGCGCCGACGCCGACCTTCTCGTAGAGCTGGGAGGCCGCGCGGTAGGCCTCGCGCAGGTCGGGCAGCGGCGCCCGGGGGGTGTCACCGGCGCTGTCGGCCGGCTGGTCGGGGGCGCCGGCGATCTCGGCGCGTTCGGCGCGCAGGGCGCGGGCGGTGCGGCGGGCGTCGTCGGCGGCGCGCTGGGCGGCGCGACGGTCCTCGTCGGCGGCGCGGGCCCGGTCCAGGCACACCTCGGCACGGGCCTCGGACTCGGCGGCGTCGTCGGCGAGTTCGCGGAGCTTGGCCTGCCAGCCGGCGCGCTCGCGCAGCCGGAAGGCGAGCCCGGCGAGGGCGTCGGCGACGCGGCGGGCGCGCTGGGCGGTGTCCTGGCGCTCCTCGCGGACCCGGGACGCGTCGGCCGCGGCCTCGTCGGCCTCGGCGCGTACGGTACGGGCCTCCGCGAGCTCGGCGTCGGCCTCCTCGGCGAACATCCGGGCGGCGGCGGCCGCTTCCGCGAGTTCGGTCAGGCGGCCGGGCGGGCAGCCGGTGCGCCAGGATCCGAGGCGGGCGGCGAGTTCGCGGTCACCGCCGAGGCGGGCCGCGAGGTCACGGATCTCGGTGTCGCGGGCGGCGGCGCGGGCGCGCAGCGCCTGGCGCTCCTCGTCGGCGGCGCCCTCGTCGTGCATGGCCGGGTTCGGCGGTACGAGGAACACTCCGGAGTCGGCGTCGTCGCCGGCCGGCGGCAGCGGGGCCAGCAGGGCGGCGGCCGTGCCGACGGCGACGGTGGAGCGGGGCAGCAGGGCGGCGCCGGACAGCACCTCGCGGGCCCGGCCGTGGGTGTCGGGGTCGGTGATGACGACGCCGTCGACGAGTTCGGGGCGGGCGGCGAGGACGGCGGCGTGGTCGGCGGGGTCCACGGACTGGGCGAGGTAGCGCCAGCCGGGGAGGGCGGGAATGCCGTGCTCGCCGAGGTACTCCACGGTGGCCAGGACGTCCGGGCCGGGCGGCAGCAGGCCGCCGTCGCCGAGCGCGCCGAGGATGCGGGCGTCGTCGGCGGCGGCGGTGCGCAGCTCGAAGAGCTGGCGTTCGGCCGCGGCGACCCCGTCCGTCAGCAGGGTGCGCAGGTCGTCGGCGTTCCGGTCGAGGTCGGCGACGGTCAGGCCTTCGCCCCCGGCGGTCCCGGGGTGGCCGGGGGCCGCTGTGCCGGCGCTTCCCGGGCGCCCGACCGTCCCGGAGGCGGTGGCCGCGACGGTGGCGTCGGTCTGCGCGCCAGCGCGCGGGTGCGGGAGGAAGGCGTCGGGGACCGATGGCAGCCCCAGCAGCTCCGCCAGGCGCGGGGCGGTGGCGAGGGAGGCCGCGGCCCGGTGCTCCGCGTCGTGGGCGGCCTCGGCCGCGTCGGCGGCGTCCGCCGCCCGGGCGGCGGTGAGTTCGGCGCGGGATTCCGCGGCGGCGGCCTCACGGGCGGCCTCGGCGGCGGCCCGGGCGGCTTCCCGGGACTCGTCCCAGGCGGCCACGGCCGTCTTCTCGGCGTCGGTGGCGGCGAGGGCCGCGCGGGCCGGGTCGGCGTCGGGGGCGGTGTCGTCGAGCCAGCCGGCGCGGACGGCCTCGGCGGTCTCCTGCTGGACCTCGGCCAGCCGGGAGCGCAGGTGCTCGGCCTCGCTACGGGCCCGCTGGGCGGCCGTGGCGGCGGCGGTGGCATCGCGGTGCGAGGCCTCGCCGGTGGCCTGGAGGGCGGCGGAACGCTCCTCCTCCTCGTTGGCGAGCCGCTCGCCGTGCTCGGCGGCGGTGTGCAGGGCCCGGACGAGCTCACCGGCGGCCGTGGCGCGGGCGGCGAGTGCCGGGGCGGCGTCCCGCTCGGCCTCCAGGATCGCGGCGGCGACGCGGGCGGAGCGGTCGGCGGCGGCCCGGTGGCGCAGCACGTTCTCGGCGGCCTGCCAGGCGGAGTGCAGCGTGCGGGCTTCGAGGAGTTCGCGGCGCTGGGCGGCGGCGGCCTTGTCGGCGACGGTCAGGGCCAGCGAGGCGTGCCGGTAGGCGAGTTCGGCGGAGACGGCGGCGCTGCGGGTGCGGGCGGATTCCGCGGCGGTGACCTGGTGGGCGGCGCCGGTGACCTGCTGGGCGAGGTCGGCGGCCCGGCCGCGGTCCTCGGCGGCGCGGGCGGACAGCCGCCGGGCGAGGGTGCGCGTACGGCGTTCCGCGCCCGCGTGCACGTCGCGCAGCCGGGAGCGGGCTCCGGCGGCCTCGACGATGCGGGTGAGCAGGTCCACCGAGCCGGCGGTGAAGTCCCGTTCGGCCATGAGCTCGGCGCGGCGGCCGAGCTTGTTGCCGAAGCCGTGGACGAGGTCGGCGAGGCCGTCCGTGTCGCGGGTGTCGGTGACGGCGCGCAGCAGGAGGTCGGTGAAGTCGGAGTCCTTCTTGACCGCGAAGAGGCCGGCCGCCTCGCCCTCGTCGGCGTTCATCTCGCGCTGGTAGCGGAAGAGTTCGGGGTCGAGGCCGAGTTCGGTGAGGTGCTCGTTCCAGCGGTCGTGGATCTCCTCGAAGTAGACCTCCAGGTGCGGGTACGCCTTGCCGGCCTCGGTGAGGGAGTCGCGGAAGCCCTTCATCGTGCGGCGGCGGCCCTGGGCCCCGGAGGCGCCTTCGACGGGCGGGCGTACGGAGGTCGCCTCGGCGACGGGCAGGCTGTCGAGGCTCAGGCCGGGGCCCGGGCGGAAGGAGTACCAGGCCTCGGCGAACTTGCGCGGGTCGTTGGAGACCTGGCGGCCGCGCCATTCGCTGACCTTGCCGACGACCACGCACTCGCCGGTCTGGGTGTGCTGCCACTCCAGGGCGACGTGGCCGCAGTCGTCGGCGAGCAGGAACTTGCGCAGCACGCCGGAGCTGGCGCCGCCGAGGGTGTTGCGGTGGCCCGGGAGCATCACCGAGAAGATCAGCTTGAGGAGGACGGACTTGCCGCCGCCGTTCTCCAGGAAGAGCACACCGGCGGGCGCGGGCCGGCGCGGCGGGCCGGTGGGCTCGTCCTCGAAGAACTCCGCCTGGGTCGGCGCCGGGTGGGGCACCGGCTCGCCGACTCCGCGCAGGTCGAGCACGGTGTCGGCGTAGCGCGCACCGGCGGGCCCGATGGAGTAGAGGCGGATCCGGGACAGCTCGTACATGGCGGCGGACTCTCGTGGTGTCTTGGTGAGGCAGGACGTACGGGGATCGGGGCGCGGGCCGCGTGGCCCGGTGGCTCATGCGTGGAACGGGAGGCCGGCGTCGGCGGCCAGTTCCAGGTCGTCGCCCTCGGGCGGCGGCAGCAGGGTCGCGGAGCCGTCGCTGACGGGGACCACGCCGAGCTCCAGCAGCTCGGCCATCGCCGCGCTGCCCGCCATGTCACGGACCTGGAGCTGGTAGCGGGGGGTGGTGCGGTAGGTGCCGCCGGCCTCGTCGCCGGTGCGCTGGAGGAAGCCGGATTCGGTGAGGAAGGCGGCCGCCTTGCCGACGATGCCGGTGGTGGAGCCGGCGAGGCGGCGGGCGTCCTTGGTGGCGCCGGTCGCACTGCGGCGGGCGTAGACGCGCCAGGCGGCCTCCAGGCCGGGGGCGTCGGAGGCCGGGTCGGTGTTCTCGCCGAGTTCCTCGGCGCGTTCCTCCAGGCGGCGGCAGGTCTGCCGGACGAAGGCATCGACGCCGTTGACGGTGATGCGGCCGATGTAGCCGTCGTCGGCGAGGTCCTCGGGGCGCGGGAAGGCCAGGGCGGCCACGGCGAGGTGCGCGAGGCCGTGCAGGAAGCGGTCGGCGGAGTCGGCGGCGGTGCGGCGGGCGTAGTCGCCCATCCGGACGGCGAAGACGGAGTCCTCGCCGGCGGCCACGGCCATGCCGGCGCGCGGGGACACCTCCAGGACGACGAGGCCGAGGCCGGTGGCGACGGCGTCGGCGAGTCGGCCGAAGGCGGGGTCCTCACGGTAGCGGCGCAGGAGCTCCCCGTACTCGGCGTCCCGGGCGGGGAGCAGCTTGGGCTGCAGCCCGAAGGCCACGAGCCGGGCCGCGTCGGCGGCGTCGGCGGGGGTCACCGCCGCGATGGTGGCGGGCACGGCGGGAGCCGACGGCGCGTCGGGCTCGCTCCACGCGGGGTGCTCGGCGTGGTGGTCGCTCACGGGTGGGTCTCCTCGGCGGTGCGGGTCGTTCGGGCGGTACGGAGCGTGCGGCCGAGCCGCGCAGGGGATGCGGCCTCGCCGGCGTGGTTCGCGACGCGCGGGCGTCCGGCCGGTGGCTCAGCCACATCCAGCCTCGCCGGCGTTTGA
>NZ_JBGBPT010000090.1:16549-30013 GCF_041106355.1 Streptomyces sp. BF23-19
CCGCCCGGACCTGCCCCTCAAACGCCGGCGAGGCTGAACAGGCGGTCATGCCCCCTCCGCACGGTCGGCGGCCATGCCGGCGGCGTCCAGGAGGGCGGTGCCGACGATGAGGTCGGCGCCGCCGAATTCGTGGTCGTCGAGCTGCGTGCCGTCGTCCACGGCGAAGAGCATCCGCTGCTCGCCCTGCCGGTAGGCCGTGCCGACGGCCGGGCTCGCCGCGTGGACGGCCAGCAGGGCGACCAGGTAGGGCAGTTCGGGATCGCTGCGGCGGGCCTCCGCGAGGAGTCCGGACAGCCGGCGCGGGGCGTCGTGCGGGAGGTCCAGGAGTTCCGTCGCGGCGGCGAGCTGCTCCTCGCTGAAGCGGCTGTCGTCCGGGGTGGCGATGAGGTCCGGCTCGGGCATCTCCGCGCCGAGGTGCTCGCGCTCCACCGGCGGGGTCAGCAGGATCTCGACCAGGTCGGCCACCCGCACCGAGACGGGGGTACGCAGCCCCGCGCCGGAGGCGAAGAAGGCGGCGGTCACCCGGCTCGCCTGCTCCAGGGGGAGCGGCAGGAGCGGGGCGACGAGCTGGCCGTACAGGTCGATGCCGGAGCGGGGCGCCGGGGCCGCGAAGGCCTGGCGGTCCTGTTCGGCGCGGAACAGCGGGCCGGCGTCCAGCAGTCGGGACTGGAGCTGGGTGTGGCGGCGGATGCAGTCCTTGACGATGTCGACGAGTTCGGCCGCGCGCCGCTTGTTCTCCGGCTCCTCCGCCTCGTCGCGCGCCTTGCGGATGTTGGTCAGGATCGCGTTCTCGTGCCGGTAGCGGTCGGCGACGTGGTCCAGGGCCTCTGCGATCATGTCGGGCACGGCCTGCAGCCAGTCCACCGCCCGGACGTTGCGGCGGGTCGCGTCCAGGGTGCGGCGCAGCGTCTCGGCGTACTGGACGGTCCGGTAGCGGGCCTGCTCGGCGGCGAGCTGGGCGTCGGCCAGCCGCCCGCGGCTGATCAGCACCTCCAGTTTGACCTCGGCGGCGATCTGGGCGCTGGTGACGTCGGTGTCGAGGGCGCCGACCAGGACGTTGACGGCCTCGTCGGTGGTGCGCAGGTAGACCACGCCGCCGTGGCCGGGGACCTCTTCGATCAGCTTGAAGTCGTAGTCCCGGCGCACGTAGACCCCGTCGGGTCCGAAGGTGCCGTAGATGGCGCGGAAACCGCGGTCCACGCTGCCGACGTTGATCAGGTTCTCCAGCACCCAGCGGGCCACCCGCTCGTGCTCGGCCGCCGGGCGGGACGGGGCCTGGGCCGCGACGCGCGGCAGCAGCCTGGTCACTATCTGCTCGTGGTCGGCGCCCGTGTCGAAGTCCATGTTGAGCGTGACCAGGTCGATCGCGGCCAGCGCGACCTCCGCCATCGCGTAGACCCCGTACTCGCCGGCCAGATTGGCCTTGCGTACGTCGAGGTCGTGCAGCGGGGCGGTGCAGGCGAGGGCGCGCAGCCGCCGGGCCAGGCCCTCGTCGGCGGCCGGGCCCGGCGCCGGGGACGGAAGGGTCTTCGCCGGGGCAGGGAGAGTCACGGACAAAGACTAGGTCCTGTTGCTGACAACATCCCAAACGGCATGGTTCGGCCGGATCGTCCCGACCTTCGCTCCGGTCGCCTGCTCTACGCTCGGCGCATGGATTCCATGATCGCATCCGCTGCTGTGATCGACCTCAACGCCGACCTCGGCGAGGGCTTCGGGCGCTGGGCGCTCACCGACGACGAGGCCCTGCTGTCCGTCGTCACGAGCGCCAACGTCGCCTGCGGCTTCCATGCCGGTGACCCGTCCATCATGCGCCGGGTCTGCGAGCTGGCCGCGGAGCGGGGCGTACGGATCGGCGCGCAGGTGTCCTACCGCGATCTGGCCGGGTTCGGGCGGCGCTCCATGGACGTGCCGCCCGGCGAGCTCGCCGACGAGGTGGCCTACCAGATCGGGGCCCTGGAGGTGTTCGCGCGGGCGGCCGGCTCCCGGGTGTCCTACGTGAAACCGCACGGCGCGCTCTACAACCGCACCGTGCACGACGCCGACCAGGCCGCCGCCGTGGTCGCGGGCGTCAGGCTGGCGGCCGGCTCGGGTGCCACCGGGGGCCTGCCCGTGCTCGGACTGCCCGGGTCGCTGCTGCTGGCCGCCGCCGCGGAGGCGGGGCTGGCGCCCGTACCGGAGGCCTTCGCCGACCGCGCCTACACGCCGGCCGGGACGCTGGTCCCGCGCGGCGAGCCGGATGCCGTGCTCCACGATCCGGACGCGGTCGTGGCGCGGGCCGTCCGGATGGCCGCCGAGGGGACGGTGACCGCGGCCGACGGTTCGTCGGTCCGGGTGGCCGCGCGCTCGCTGTGCCTGCACGGGGACACCCCGGGCGCGGCCGGGCTCGCCCGCCGGGTCCGGGAGGCGTTGGGCGCGGCCGGGGTCCGGGTGGAGGCCTTCGCGTGAGGACCCTGGTGGTGGGGGGCGAGGCGCTGCTGATCGAGCTGGACTCGGCGGACGAGGTCGCCGCGCTCCACGCCGAGCTGCTGAGCCGCCGGGACGCGGGCGAGCTGGGGCCGGTACGGGAGCTGGTGCCGGCCGCGCGGACCGTGCTGCTGGACGGCGTACGGGACCCGGCCGCGCTCGGTGCCCGGATCGCGCGATGGGAGGTGCCGCCGCTCGCGCCGACGCAGGGGCCGCAGGTCACCGTCCCGGTGCGGTTCGACGGCCCGGACCTGGCGGAGGTGGCCCGGCTGTGGGGGGTGGCCCCCGGGGAGGTCCCGGGGATCGTCGGCGCCACCGACTTCCGGGTGGCGTTCTGCGGGTTCGCGCCGGGCTTCGGGTATCTGACGGGGCTGCCGGAGCGGTTCCACGTGCCCCGCCGCGCGTCGCCCCGTACGGCCGTCCCGGCGGGCTCGCTGGCGCTGGCCGGGGAGTACGCGGGTGTGTACCCGCGCTCCTCCCCCGGCGGCTGGCAGCTGATCGGCTCCACGGACGCGGTGCTGTGGGACCCCCTGCGGGAACCGGCGGCGCTGTTCGCGCCCGGCGTCCGCGTCCGGTTCACGCAGGAGGCCGGCCGTGGCTGAGGAACTCCCGGAACCCCCGGGACTCCCCGGACCGCCGGGGCTGCTGGTGGTACGGCCGGGGGCGCTGACCACGGTCCAGGACCGGGGCCGCCCCGGCTACGCGCACCTCGGGGTCCCGCGCTCGGGAGCGCTCGACGCGGCGGCGTACGCGCTGGCCAACCGACTGGTCGGCAACGCGCCGGACGCGGCGACGCTGGAGACGACCCTGGACGGGGTCGGGCTACGGGCCCTGGCTGCGACCACCGTGGCGGTCACGGGCGCGCCCTGTCCGGTACGGATCTCCGGGCGCCCGGTGGCCTGGGGAGCGCCGGTCCGGCTCCCGGCCGGGGCGGAGCTGGAGGTGGGCCGGGCGGAGTCGGGAGTGCGCGGCTACGTCGCGGTGCGGGGAGGCCTGGCCGTCCCGCCGGTCCTGGGCAGCCGCTCCACGGACCTGCTGTCGGGGCTGGGGCCGCCGGCCCTGTCGGCCGGGATGCTGCTGCCGGTGGGCCCGCCGGGCCCGGATCCGGCTGCCGGGGCGGATGCCTGCGGCCTGCCCGGGCCCCCTGCGGAACTGCTGCTCCCGCTGCGGCTCGGGCCGCGGGCGGACTGGTTCACGGAGGCGTCCCTCGCCGGGCTGTGGCGCTCGGAGTTCCGCGTCTCGGCGGCGTCCAACCGGATCGGGCTGCGCACGGAGGGGGGCTCCGCGCTGGTCCGCGCCCGGCCGGGCGAGCTGCCGAGCGAGGGCATGGTGCTGGGCGCGGTCCAGGTGCCCCCGGACGGGCTGCCGGTGGTGTTCCTGGCCGACCACCCGGTGACGGGCGGCTACCCGGTGGTGGGCGTGGTCCCGCCGGGCCCGGCCCTGGACTCGGCCGCGCAGGCGCGGCCGGGTACTCCGGTCAGGTTCGTGCGGGCCCGATGAAACGTTTTCGGGGGCTGCGGCCAAGTACCGGGTGAGGGGACCGACCGGGTCTCCTGTGCAGGGGAGGAACCGGGTGCGCAGCCCACGACACGAGACCGGCCCACCGGACCTCACCACGCCCGAGGGGTTCGCGGCGTTCTACGAGGAACACATCGACGCCGTACTCGGCTTCGTCACGCGCCGGGGACTCGCCTTCGGAGTCCTGTCGAACGAAGACGTCCCGTACTGCTCGGTCGACTTCCGCGAGGCCCTCCTGGAGCTGCAGCGGGCGGGGCGCCCCACCCGAACCCCCGGCGCACCGGCCACCATTTCGCCCTGATCACGCTCCACGCCCGTACGCCGTCACAGCACTCGGCCCGGCCCCCTCTTGTCAGGGGACCGGGCCGAGTGGTGTCGGTGGGGCTGCCGGCGGGGCTACACGGCCGATTCCGGTGCGATGCGGCTGCGGACGGCCGACTGGACGTCCTCCTCCTCCGCCGGATCGGCGGCCAGGCGGCGCAGCCGGGGTGCCACGCGGGCGTCGGCCGTCTCGGCGTGGTGGGCGGCCACCTCGCGGGTGGTCTCCTCGCAGTCCCACAGGCATTCGACGGCGAAGCCCGCCGCGAAGGAGGGGTCGGTGCTGGCCAGGGCCCGTGCGGCCCGGCCGCGCAGGTGGGACGAGGCGGTCTCGCGGTAGATGTGGCGCAGCACGGGGGCCGCGCAGCCGATGGCGAGCCGGCCGGCCCCGTCCACCAGGGCGAACAGGCGCCGGGTGTCAGGGCCCGCACCGCGCACGGTGGAGCGCAGGGCGCCCAGGACCAGGCCTGCGTCCTCGGCGCCGCCGCGGGCGGCCAGCGTGGCCGCGGCGGCCTCGCCGAGCGCGTCGGGGCGGTGGACCCAGCGTCGGGCCCGTTCGACGGCCTCGGGGCCGCACATGCGCTCGTAGGCGGCCACGGCGGGCTCGTCGGCGGCGGCTTCGATGAGGTCCAGCACGGCCGGGTTGTCCGGTTCGGCGAGGACCAGGTGGTGCAGGGCGGTGGCCCGGGCGGCCTCGCCGTCGGCGCCGGCGGCGGCCGCGAGGATCGCGGAGCGGTCCTCGGGCTGGGCCACGGCGGCCAGGCAGCGGGCCGCGGGGACGTGCAGCGGGGTGCCGCGGCGCAGGCCGTCGGCGGCCCAGTCGAAGACGGCCTGGACGCCCCAGCCGGGACGGGGCCCGCTCGGGTTCATCTGGCGCTGCCAGCGGTCGAAGGAGCCCTGCTGACGGGCGGCGCGCAGGCGCTGCCCGTACTGGGGGGTCTCCTCCCACAGGCACCACGGGCGGGGCTCGTAGGCGTCGCGGACGGCGGCGGCCAGCCGCGCCTCGCCCTCCGCCGTGGCGGGGAAGCGGGCGAGGACGGCCGCGGCCAGGGACCGCAGGCCCTCGTCGTCGTCGCGCAGGGCCAGCTCGTCGAGTGCCCAGGCCCAGTTGGCCCCGGAAGCGGCGTAGCGGCGCAGCAGCATGAGCGCGTCGTCGCGGCCGTAGGAGGCCAGGTGGCCCAGGACGGACAGGGCGAGGCCCGTGCGGTGGTCCTCCTCGTCGACGAGGTCGTCGGCGCTGAAGAGGTGGGCCTCGATCTCGCCCAGGGGACCGGCGAGGTCCAGGTACAGCCGGGCGTAGTACAAGGAGCGGTTCTCGACCTGCCAGTCCTGGCGCGGGTCGCGGAGCACGCACTGGTTGAGGGCCTCGAGGGCCTCCGCCCTGGGTGCCGCGAGTGCGTGCAGCGTGCCGTCGCCGCGGCCCCGCTGAAGGAGCCCGAGCAGGGTACCGCTCGGTGCTATGACTGGTTCGAACATGGGAATGGCCTCAAATCAAGCTGGGGACGCAACCGGGAATCGGGATTCACAGGGCCGCGTAACAGCATGTGAGGACGTCCGCCGTCATGTTCCGCTCGATGTAGACCATTGCCTTCTCACTCTCGTCGGTGCTTCGTGACCATGGAGGCCGGGCCGGGCCGGCACACCCTTCGTGTCCTGCCCGCTTCTGCCCGTCCCCCGTGCTCGCGAATCGAATCCGACGCCATGATGACCCAGGCGGTTTGTGCGCCGCGACCACATTTATGGCCGCCGTGACCAACCTGTGAGGTCCGGATGTGCCCGGGCCGCGCCAGATCCCAGGCAAAACCGGACTACTCAGCTCCGAAAAGTTCCAGCAGGTCGGCCTTGGCGAACATGCGCGCCGTGTCCACGGCGGAGGGGGTTCCGGCCTTCGGGTCGGCTCCGCCGGCGAGCAGCGCGCGGATGACGGCCTCCTCGCCCTTGAAGACCGCGCCGGCGAGCGGGGTCTGGCCGCGGTCGTTGGCGCGGTCGGCCTCGGCGCCGCGGGCCAGCAGGGCCGACACGGCGTCGGCGTGACCGTGGTAGGCGGCGAGCATGACCAGGGTGTCGCCTCGGTCGTTGGTGAGGTTCGCCGGGACCCCGGCGTCCAGGTAGGCGGTGAGCGCCTCGGTCTCACCCTGACGGGCGAGGTCGAAGATCTTGGTGGCCAGCTCGATGACGTCCTCGTCGGGGACGTCCTGGGAACCGGAGCCCTCCGCTGCGTGCTCGCTCATGGTTCGTACCGCCTTTCACTCGTTGCTGACATGGTCCGCCCGCCCGTCACGACGTCGAGGACCCGGCCGGGGCCGGGCGGGCAGGGGGGCGCACGGCGCTGCGTCCGTACGGGTGAATCGCCAGAGTAGCGCCCTGGCCTGCACATGTCCGGGTCGGGCCGAGGCAATGATCACCCTCGACGCACCGCGCGCCGGGCACGCCACCCAGGCTGAGCCGGTCAAGTGAAAAACCTTTGAATTCACCCGAATGCACCTTTTGTCGCATTGATACTTCCTGTGAGCCTGGAAGAACTGATGGTGACTGTCCCCACCAACCAGGAGAAAACCTCATGGTCCTGTCCATCTCAGGCGTGGTCCTGCTCGGCATCATCTGCTTCCTCTTCTTCAAGAAGGACGGGATGAAGCTGACGCACGCGTTCGTCTGCTCGCTCTTCGGCTTCTTCCTCGCCGGCTCCGCCATCGCCCCGAGCATCACGGCCAGCACGGCGAGCCTCGCGAGCCTGCTCGGCGGGATCAAGCTCTAGCCCGGCCATCACCCAGCGACACCAGCAGCACCCGGAACACCGTCACACCCACAACTCCAGGAGACGCCCGTGGCCCGGCGCCCACTTCCCCGCATCCTCAGCAGCGGCACCACGTCGCTGGCCCGGGGCCGCGACCTCGCTCGCACGGCCGCCGACAGTGCCACGGACGTCCTCCATCCGCTCCTCGTCATCGGACGCGGCCTGCGCATCCTGGCCGCGGCCGGACGGCGCCGGTGGTCGCAGACCCCCAAGGACAAGCGTGGTCCCGCGCTGTTCCTCGGAGCGGCCTGCGTCCTCGTGGTCGCACTCGTCCCCTACGGTCCCCTCCTCGCCCTGATCACCCTCATGGCGGCGGCGGCCTGGCACGGACGCGACCGCACCCCGGCGAAGACCGGACCCAGCGATGCCGAGACCGAACGGCTCGGCTCCCTCTACGAAGCCCTCGTGCCGTACTTCTCCATCCCGGAGGACCCGAGTCCGCTCTTCGCCCACGGCGGTGACTGGGACAAGGCCTTCAGCGGCTACGAGTTCGACGAGGCGGGCCGCGTCACCCGGCTCCACATCCGCTACCCGGCCTACTTCACCGACGGCGAGGCCGCCTCACGGGCCCGGATCGAGGCATTGCTGCACGCCAAGTCCGGGCGCGGACGGGAGTATCTCTTCGACTGGGACGAGGAGGGCAACCAGCTCGACCTGAGGGTGCTGGCGGCGCTGCCGACGGGCATCGCCGCCCAGCCGTTCGTCACCTCCCCCGGCGAGACCGTGCTCGGCTTCACCGACGCCGGCGGCGTGCAGCGCACCCTGCCCGTCCTGGAGGGCGACGAGCCCCGGGACGTACCGCCGGTGATCTGGCGCACCGGGCCCCGCTCCACCGAGCCCCACCTGCTGGCCGTCGGCCAACCCGGCAGCGGCACCTCCACCCTGCTGCGCTCCGTCGCCCTGCAGGCCCTGCGGCACGGGGGCGACGTACTGATCGTCGACGGCGGCGGCAGCGGCGAGTACTCCTGCCTGTCCGGCCGGGCCGGCGTCCTCGCCGTGGAATGCGGGCCGACCGGGGCACAGGCCACCCTCGAATGGGCCGCGCAGGAGACCGAACGGCGACTCATCGCCACCCACCGGGCCCGCGAGGTCGGCCGGCCCGCGCCCGAGGACACCCGGCGACCCCTGTGGATCCTGCTGGACCAGCCGAGCGTGCTGGCCCACCTCGCCGTCGCCGAGGGCGGCCCCGACCCGCTGGCCCAGCTGCAGGTGCCGCTGCGGCACGGACGGCCCGCGCACGTCACGGTGGTGGTGGCCGAACAGTTCGGGCACCTGGAACTGCTGAACGACGCCGTCTGGCAGCACACCCGCGCCCGCGTCGTGCTCGGGCCCGCCGCCGTCCAGCAGGTCGCGGACGTCCTGGGGCTGCCGCCGCACACCACCCCGACGGCCCAGGTGCCGCCGGGCCGCGGGTACGCCCGGCTCGGCACCGGGCCCGTGCACCGGCTGCAGGTGCCCGCCACCCCGGACCCGTACGACGAGGGAACGCACCCGGCGTACCGCCAGGCCGTACTGGAACTGCTGCCGGAGCGGCAGCCGGGCCCGAACCGCCTGCTGTCGGCCAAGTCGCTCCGGGCGCCGGCCCTCGACGCCCAGCCGGAGGTCGCGGCGGAGGCTCCGTAGCCCCCGCCGGGCCGGGGTGGGCGGGGGTGGGGCCGGCTACGCCACGAACGTGCGCGGCGGCTCCGCCCCGCTCCCGCCCGCGCCCGTACCGACCAGCCGGGCCGCCGCCGCCAGCCGGGAGGCGGCCTCGTCGGCCACCGGCCCGCCCACGGTGAACGGCAGCCGGACGTAGCCCTCGAAGGCGCCGTCCACACCGAACCTCGGCCCCGAGGGCACCCGTACGCCGACCCGCTCCCCCACCTCGGCCAGCCGCGAGCCGGAGAGCCCGCCGGCGCGGGCCCAGAGGGTCAGCCCGCCCCGGGGCACCTCGAACTCCCAGTCCGGCAGCTCCCGGCGGACCGCCGCGACCAGCGCGTCGCGGTTCTCCCGGGCCTGCTCACGGCGGATCCCGACGGCCTCCCGCCAGCCCCCGGTCCGCATCAGCCAGTTCACCGCGAGCTGTTCCAGCACCGGCGTGCCCAGATCGGCGTACGCACGGGCGGCGACCAGGCTGCGGATCACGTCGGGGGCGGCGCGGACCCAGCCGATCCGCATGCCCGCCCAGAACGCCTTGCTGGCGGATCCGACGGTGACGACCGTGCTGCCCGCCGGGTCGAAGGAGCACACCGGGCGGGGCATCTCCAGCTCCGGGTCCAGTTGGAGCTCCAGCATGGTCTCGTCGGCCACCAGGACCGTGCCGGCCGAGCGGGCGGCCTCCACCATCGCGCGGCGCTGGTCCTCGGAGGCCAGCGCCCCGGTCGGGTTGTGGAAGTCGGCGACCACATAGGCGAGGCGGGGGGCCGAATCGCGCAGCACCTGCCGCCAGACGTCCATGTCCCAGCCGCTGAGGCCGTCGGCCATGGCGACGGGGACGAGGCGGGCCCCGGCGGCGCGCATCAGCTGGAGGATGTTGGCGTAGGAGGGGGACTCGACGGCGATCCGCTCACCGCGGCCGGCGAAGAGACTGCAGATGGCGTCGATGGCGCCCATCGCGCCGGTGGTGACCATGATCTGTTCGGGCATGGTCGGAATGCCCTGCTCCGTGTAGCGGTCCGCGAGCATCCGGCGCAGCGCCGGCAGCCCCGCCGGGTAGTCCCCGTGGGTGTGCGCGTACGGCGGCAGCTCCTCCAGGGCGCCTTGGACGGCCTTGGTGAGCCAGGGCTCGGGGGCCGGGAGCGCGGCGCAGCCCAGGTCGATCATCGAGCCGAGGGACTCGGGCGGCAGCGGCTCCAGGCCCCGGGCGGGCAGCGGGTTCCCGGCCGGGACGGAGGTCCAGCTGCCGGCGCCGCGACGGGACTCCAGGAACCCCTCGCCGCGCAGGGCCTCGTAGGCGGCCGCGACGGTGGTGCGGCTGAGGGAGAGGGCGACGGCCAGTTCCCGCTCGGCGGGCAGCCGGGCGGCGACCGGGACACGGCCTTCGAGGACGAGCAGGCGGATGCCGTCGGCGAGGGTCCGGTAGGCGGGGAGCTTGCGCGCCCCGGGGACGCTGGGCCGCTCCTGCTGGGAGGTGATGAGACGGGCGAGCTGTGCGGCACCGACCGCTGAGGTCCATTCGGCCATGCTGTCCGGTCCACCTTCGTCGAATTGGCCCCGCCCGACCCCGGGCGCGGCCGGTATTGGATCGCTTCCGCCCCTACACCCTGTCACGCTGGGGGCCACCCGGACCAGGGGTGGGGGGTACCGCGTACCCGGCGGCGGGGTTAGGACGGCCGCGACGACGCGCCGTTCATCAGGCAGCCATCGAGCCGCACCCTCCCCACGGGTAACAAGGGGCATACTGCCGCCGTGACGCACGTACGCCTTCGCCATCCGTATCTGGACCACCCGGCTCCGATCCCCTTCGCGCACCGGGGCGGTGCCGCGGACGGGCTGGAGAACACCGCCGCCGCCTTCCGTCGGGCCGCCGAAGCGGGCTACCGGTACTTCGAGACCGATGTGCACGCCACCGCGGACGGGAAACTCGTCGCCTTCCACGACTCCACGCTGGACCGGGTCACCGACGGCCGGGGCCGGATCGCCGAGCTGCCGTGGAAGCGGGTCCGCGAGGCCCGGGTGGCGGGCACCGAGCCGCTGCCGCTCTTCGAGGAGCTGCTGGAGGAGTTCCCGGACGCCCGCTGGAACATCGACGTCAAGGCCGAGTCGGCGCTGCACCCGCTGGTCAACCTGATCGCCCGGGCCGGGCTCTGGGACCGGGTCTGCGTGGGCTCCTTCTCGGAGAGCCGGGTGGCCCGCGCCCAGAAGATCGCCGGGCCCCGACTGGCGACCTCCTACGGCGTACGTGGAGTGCTCGGCCTGCGGCTGCGCTCGTACGCGATTCCCGCGGCGCTGCGCGTGGGGGCGGTGGCGGCGCAGGTTCCGGAGACCCAGGCAGGCATCCGCGTCGTCGACCGCCGGTTCGTACGGACCGCGCACGAGCGGGGACTCCAGGTACACGTCTGGACCGTGAACGAACCGGAACGTATGGAGGCTCTCCTCGACCTGGGTGTCGATGGCATCATGACCGACCGGATCGACATCTTGCGCACGGTGCTGGACCGGCGCGGGGCCTGGGCCTGACGCGCCCTTCGCCCCCTGCCCGGGCCGGGATGCCGTTGCGGAACGGGACCAGCGAGGGGGACACCGCATGAGTGCGGAAGAGAGCAGCAGGACCGAGGAAGCGGAACCCGGGGCGGAGGACGACGGAACCGCGGCCGGCACGGCGGCTGCGACCGCGGCCGCGGTCTCGACCGCCGAGCGCAAGCGCGAGCAGCGGGGCTGGTACTTCTACGACTTCGCCGTCTCGGTCTACTCGGCGAGCGTGCTGACGGTATTCCTCGGGCCCTACCTGACGGCCGTGGCCAAGTCGGCCGCGGACGCCGAGGGCTTCGTTCACCCGCTGGGCATCCCGGTGCGCGCCGGATCCTTCTTCGCCTACTCCGTCTCGGCCTCGGTGATCCTGGCCGTCCTGCTGATGCCGCTGGTGGGGGCCGTCGCCGACCGGACCGGGCGCAAGAAGCCGCTGCTGGCGGCGGCCGCGTACACGGGCGCCGCGGCGACCGCCGGAATGTTCTTCCTGGGTGGCGAGCGTTATCTGCTGGGCGGCCTGCTGCTCATCGTGGCGAACGCCTCCCTCTCCGTCTCGATGGTGCTCTACAACGCCTATCTGCCGCAGATCTCCACCCCCGACGAGCGGGACACCGTCTCCTCGCGGGGCTGGGCCTTCGGCTACACCGCCGGCTCGGTGATGCTGGTGGTGAACCTGGTGCTCTACATGGGCCACGACTCCTTCGGCCTCTCCGAGGGCATGGCGATCCGGATCTGCCTGGCCTCCGCGGGTCTGTGGTGGGGGGCCTTCGCGCTGATCCCGCTGCGCCGGCTGCGGGACCGGGCCGTGGTGCGGGAGCCGGGGGCGGCTCCGGCCGTCAGCGGCTGGAAGCAGCTCGTCGCCACCCTGAAGGACATGCGGCGCTACCCGCTGACCCTGTCGTTCCTGCTGGCCTACCTGATCTACAACGACGGCGTGCAGACCGTGATCTCCCAGGCCTCCATCTACGGCTCGGAGGAGCTGAAGCTGGAGCAGTCCACCCTGATCGGGGCGGTGCTGCTGGTGCAGGTCCTGGCGGTGGCGGGCGCGCTGGGCATGGGCCGTCTCGCCCGGATCCACGGAGCCAAGCGGACGATCCTGGGCTCGCTGGCCGCGTGGGCGGTGACGCTGGCGGCCGGCTACTTCCTGCCGGCCCGGACGCCGGTGTGGTTCTTCGCGCTCGCGGCGATGATCGGGCTGGTGCTGGGAGGCAGCCAGGCGCTGTCGCGCTCGCTGTTCTCGCACCTGGTGCCGGCGGGCAAGGAGGCCGAGTACTTCTCGGCGTACGAGATGAGCGACCGCGGCCTGAGCTGGGTGGGGCCCCTGGTGTTCGGCCTGACGTACCAGCTCACGGGCAGCTACCGGGACGCGATCATCTCGCTGGTGGTCTTCTTCGCACTGGGATTCGTGCTCCTGGCGCGAGTGCCGGTGCGGCGCGCGGTGGAGGCGGCAGGCAATCCTGTACCGGAGCGGATCTGAGAGCGGGTCCACGAGTGCGCCCCGCCCGGATCTACGAACGAATTCCGAACGAATTTAGACGTTGAAGCAAAGGGCCGGTAGTGTACGCCTTTGACCTGCCAGGCGGACCGTTACTGCGCGCTCAAGAAGCGTGGACGTTGGGTGACATCTGCTGCCAGATGTGACAAAACGGGCATTGGTGGGTACAACAAGGGGCGGCACGACGGGCGACGCACGACCCGGAGCGGGAATCTATACCGCCGACCGGACGTTGACCGGATGACGACGACAGCGACACCTGTCCTGTGGGCGACAAGCCCGGGAGGCACGATTCATGAGTGAGCGAGCTCTCCGCGGTACGCGCCTCGTGGTTACCAGCTACGAGACGGACCGCGGCATCGATCTGGCCCCGCGCCAGGCGGTGGAGTACGCATGCCAGAACGGACATCGATTTGAGATGCCGTTCTCGGTTGAGGCAGAAATTCCGCCGGAGTGGGAGTGCAAGGCGTGCGGCGCCATGGCACTCCTGGTGGACGGGGATGGGCCCGAAGAGAAGAAGGGCAAGCCTGCGCGAACGCACTGGGACATGCTCATGGAGCGACGCACCCGCGAGGAGCTGGAGGAAGTGCTGGCCGAAAGGCTGGCGGTCCTGCGTTCCGGCGCCATGAACATTGCCGTGCATCCGCGGGACAGCCGCAAGTCCGCCTGACAGCCGGACGGATACACAAGCCGAGGGGCCCCGCCACAC
>NZ_JBGBPT010000090.1:30023-37156 GCF_041106355.1 Streptomyces sp. BF23-19
AGTGTGTGGCGGGGCCCCTCGGCTTTTCCGTGCCCTCCGGGCCTCGGGAGCAAGACACCCCTACGGGGTCAGCGGCGGCCGGTAGGCGGCATCCGGGCCGTCCTGCTGCCCCGGGCGGTCCTCGCGGATGACCTCGCCCTGGACGACCTTGCCGTCGGGGTAGTGGATCCGGGCCTGCTGGAAGGCGTCGCCGAAGCTACCGGCGGGGGCCGAGGCCATCTTCCGCTCCAGCGAGCGGGTCGCCCGGCGGCCGATCCAGGCCCGGACGGGCGGCAGCAGCAGGACCAGGCCGGCCGCGTCGGAGATCAGCCCGGGGAGCATCAGCAGCAGGCCCGCCAGCATCGTGAGGCCGTTGCCCTGGCCGGGCTGCTGCGGCGTCGGCTGCTGCCCCTGCTGCGCCTGCTGGAAGGTGCTCGCCAGGTTCTTGAAGGCACGCCGACCGGCCCGCTTGATCACCACCGCGCCCAGGATCATGCCACCCGCGAGCAGCGCGGCCACGGCAAGCCCGCCGGCCACGTCCGCGACCACGGTGAGCAGCCAGATCTCCAGGATCAGCCAGGCGGCGATCGCCAGGGGGAGGAACGTACGGGCGGGCGAGCGCCGCCGGGGGGCCGTGGAAATGCCGGTCGTCATACCACCCAGTGTGCCTGGGCCCGCATAAAAGCGACCTCAGCCGGAGGTACCGGACATCCCCTAGGGGGTGTCCGGCCGGTCGGGTCAGGCCCCGGCGTCCTTGCCACTGTCCTTGCCGCCGTCCTTGCCGAACAGCTTGGAGGCCTGGGCCTTGAGGCCCCACTGGGTGACCCGCCACAGCGCCTCGACCAGGATGTCCTTGGTCATCTTGCTGTCGCCGAACTCACGCTCGACGAACGTGATCGGGACCTCCACCACGCGGAAACCCTTCTGCACGGCCCTGCGCGCCAGGTCGACCTGGAAGCAGTAGCCCGCCGAGGCCACCTCGTCCAGGCCCAGCCCCTCCAGGGTCTCGCGGCGGAAGGCCCGGTAGCCGCCGGTCACGTCCCGCATCGGGAGGTTCAGCATCAGCCGGGAGTACGTCGAACCGCCGCGCGAGATGAACTCACGGCTCTTGGGCCAGTTCACCACCCGTCCGCCCGGCACCCAGCGGGAGCCCAGGACCAGGTCCGCGCCGGCCAGCGCGGTCAGCAGGCGGGGCAGCTCCTCGGGCTGGTGGGAGCCGTCGGCGTCCATCTCGACGATCACCCCGTAGCCCTGCTCCAGGGCCCAGACGAAGCCCGCCAGGTAGGCGGCGCCCAGCCCCTCCTTGCCCTTGCGGTGCAGCACGTGGACGTGGTCGTCACCGGCCGCCAGCTCGTCGGCGAGCTTGCCGGTGCCGTCCGGGCTGTTGTCGTCCGCGACGAGGATGTGGGCCTCGGGCACGGCCGCGCGCACACGCCCGACGATCAGCCCGATGTTCTCCGCCTCGTTGTAGGTCGGAATGATCACCAAGGCCGTACCGAGCGGTCCGTAGGTCCGCTTTCCGCCGTCGCTCACTGAGTCCCCTTTTGTGCTCTTGCACATCCTGTACGTCTGGTCGCAGAGGATGACTTTAGAACAGTGGCCGGGGCCCGCGGTCCTTCGGGCCGGTCGGACGCCCGCTGGCTGCGGGCCGCCGTGACCGTTGTCTACTGGACCGCGGACCCCGACAGGGGGCCACCCGCCGCCCGGCGAAACCTTCCCTCGCCCCCGAGGCGCGGGCGCGCTGCGCAGACGGAGTCGTCCGGCACGGACTTCCTGTGGTGGACCCGGCCGAACCTATCCGGGTCCGACCGCCCGTACCGAACCGAGGCCCGCCGGATCACCCCTGTGGGCGTACGAATACCTCCCGCCCGCCGACGACGGTGGCGAGGCACACCGGCAGGTCGGATCCGGGGGTCAGGTCGGGCAGTCCGGGGGTGCCCGAACGGGGATCGGTGGACCAGCGGGCCACCCGGTCGTCGGGGGCCTGGACCACCAGGTCACCCGTCTGCCAGACCGCGTAGTCGGCCGGCGCGCCGGGGACGAGAACACCCGCGTCGTCGCGGCCCAGCGCCCGCCAGCCGCCCCGCGTGTGGGCCGTGAAGGCGGCCCGTACGGAGATCCGGTGCTCGGGGGTCCGGTGGAAGGCCGCCGCCCGGACGGTGCCCCACGGGTCGAGCGGGGTGACCGGCGCGTCCGAGCCGAAGGCCAGCGGGACACCGGCCTTGAGCATGGCCGCGTAGGGGTTGAGGGTGCGGGCGCGCGCGGCGCCGAGCCGGTCGACGTACATACCGTCCTCGCCGCCCCAGGCCGCGTCGAACGCGGGCTGCACCGAGGCGGTCAGCCCCAGCTCCGCGAACGCGGCGATGGTGGCGGGCGTCATCATCTCCGCGTGCTCCACCCGGTGCCGGGCGGCGCGGACGCGGGCCAGGCCGACCTTCTCGGCGGCCGCCCGGACGCCCTCGACGACGGCGGTGATCGCGGCGTCCCCGATGGCGTGGAACCCGGCCTGGAGACCCTCCTCGGTGCAGGCGGCCACGTGTTCGGTGACGGCGTGCACGTCGAGGTACTCGGTGCCGGTGTGCGCGGCGTCCGCGTACGGGGCGTGCAGGCAGGCGGTGTGCGAGCCGAGGGCTCCGTCGACGAACAGGTCTCCGGCGGCTCCCACGGCCCCGAGCTCCTTGGCCAGCGCGAGGTCCCGGTCGGCCCAGTACCCGAAGACGCGGGGCCCGGGCCGCTCGGCGGCCAGGGCGAGCAGGCCGGTGAAGTCCTCGGCGGAGGAGATCTCGGGACCGCCGCACTCGTGGACGGAGCCGATCCCGAGTGAGGCGGCCCGGTCGAGGGCGGCCCGCTGGGCCTCGGCACGCTGCGCGGGGGTGACGGCGGCCAGCGCGGCCCGCCGTACGGCGTGGTGGTCGTCGGCGGCCAGCGGCCGGTCGCCGTCGGGCCGTACCCTCGGGACGAGGGCGAGCAGGGCGGTGGTGACCACGGCCGAGTGCACGTCGACACGGCTGAGGTAGAGCGGGCGGCCCCCGGCGGCCTCGTCGAGCTCGGCGCGGTACGGGGCCCTGCGCTCGGGCCAGCGGGCGGCGTCCCAGCCGTGCCCGAGGAGCACCCGGTCGGCCGGACGGCTCGCGGCGTACGCGCGGACGAGGTCCAGCGCGGCGGACAGGGTGCGCGCCCCGGAGAGGTCCAGCCCGGTGAGGGCCAGACCCGCGGAGGTGGTGTGGACGTGGGCGTCGGTGAAGGCCGGCGTGACGAGCGCGCCGCCGAGGTCGACGACCTCGTCCACGCCCTGCGCGAAGGCGTCTGCGGCGCCCTCGGAACCGACCCAGGCGATGCGGCCGCGCTCGACGACCATCGCGGTGGCGAAGGGGTCGGCGGGGCTGTGCACCTCGCCCCCGCGGAGGAGAACGGTCCTGGTCGGTGCTCCGGCGGCGTCGGCGGAGTGGGCGGTGCGGTCAGTCATGCCGACCAGTGTCCCGCGTCGCCCACCCCGGCCCCACCACCGGGTCCCCGCTCGGGCTCGGTTCAGACGCGGGGCGGGCGCGCCTCGTAGGGGGTGGACAGGACGACCGTCGTGCGCGTCGAGACGTGGGCGAGGGCGCGCAGGCGGCCCAGGAGGTCTTCCAGCTCCAGGGGGGTGGCGACGCGCACCTTCAGGATGTAGTTCTCGTCGCCCGCGACGCTGTGGCAGGCCTCGATCTCGGGAACGCCGGCCAGCCGGTCGGCGATGTCGTCGGGAGCGCTCGGGTCGAAGGGCTTGACCGAGATGAACGCGGTCAGCGGCAGGCCGACGGCCTCCGGATCGACCACGGCCGCATAGCCGCGGATGACCCCGCGCTGCTCCAGACGTCGTACTCGCTGATGGACTGCCGACGTGGACAGTCCCGTGGCCTTGCCCAGATCCGTGTAGCTCATCCGCCCGTCCCGCACGAGCAGATCAACGATCTGGCGGTCCAGCTCCTCCATTGCGCTCATAGCCGCTCAACTTAAGGCCCAAGGGCGCTCCAGGCCCAGCGCTGTCCGCCCACTGGAGGCATCTGCGCCAGGCATGTGACCAAGGCCACAGGGGTATGCAGGTGGAGGCCTGTCTGTTGTGGTTACTCGTGACGCTCGACGGGAATTGGTTGCTGTGGCCGAGGCCGAAGAACCTGCCCGCCCGGCCCACCCAAGGGGGAGTACATCCATGCTGAACACCAAGCGCGCCGGTCGCACCGAACCGGAGCCCCTGGAACCGCTCGATCCAGGGAACGGAACGTATCCGGACGACGGCGGGGACGGCGATTACCTCGACGAGATCGAGGGATTCGAGATCCACCACGCGATCTGCCCCGACTGCGGCCAGTCGATCGCCCTCGTCGCGGACGAGGAGTACCTGCCCCAGCACGCCCTCTGCCTGACCCCGTGGAACCCCTTCGGCCTCACCGTGTGCGCGGGCACCGGCCGGCCCGCGAGCGACGCCCTGCCCACCGTCGGCACGATCCAGCCGGTGGAGGCGCAGGAGCTCGAAGCCGTAGTCCTCTCGACCCTGCCCCAGGGCCTGGACTGGCGGACGCAGCCCTTCTCGCACGTCGGCGGCCCGGGCTCGCGCCCGGTCCGCGTGGTGAGCCCCGTGCTGCCGCGGCCGCAGGCGCAGACGCGGCAGCAGCACGCGCAGGCGGCCTGACGGCCGCTCCGCACCCCTACCAGTACGTTCCCTGCACCATGGCGGCCAGGGCGGCATGGTGCAGGATCAGGCTGTCCGGGTCCGCCGGGACCTCGACCTCGCCGAAGTGGGCCTGCCGGTAGGCGATGCGCAGCATCACGATCCCGTGCCGCAGGGCCGCGTAGAGGGTGTGGAACTCCATGTCCCGCGGGGTGTGGCCGGTGAGTTCGGCGTAGCGGCGCTCCAGGTCCTCGCGGCGCAGGAAGTCCGGCAGGCCGGGCTGGCCGAAGCCGACCGTGAGGTCCTGGAAGAACCGGTGCAGGTAGACGGTCCAGCCGAGGTCCACCTCGCGCGGGGCGTACGCCGCCATCTCCCAGTCCAGGACGGCCACCGGCGTGAACCCGTCGTAGATGACGTTGCCGATCCGGGCGTCGCCCCAGTTGAGGACGGCGGGACCCTCGTCCTGCGGCCACAGCTCCTCCAGCCGGGCGAACGCCCGCTCGATGAGCGGGGACGGGGCGAGCCCGCCCACCACCCAGGAGTAGTAGGCGCGTTGGGCGTCCACGTGCCGACGCAGCGGTGTGCCATCGCCGTCGGGAAGGAGGAACTCGGCCTCCTTGGACGGGAATTGGTCGTGCAGCCGAGCCAGCAGCGAGATGCTCCCCTCCTGGAGAGCGGCACGCTCGGCGTCGGTGGCGGCGTGCAGCCAGTTGCCCTCGTAGGTGTAGGGCATGACATCGGGCGGGACCCGCCCCTCCGCGCGGGCCATCACGAAGAAGGGCGCCCCCAGCGGCCCCGGATCCGCCTCCAGCCACTGCACGCGTGGGACGGGCACGTCCGTGTGCTGGGCGACCAGGCTCATCACGCGGTGCTGGCGCGGCATGTCGTACGTGGGGAAGACGGTGTAGGCGGCCGGATCGGCGGCGAGCCGCAGCGCGCAGGCCCGCAGCGGGGTGTCGGGGTGCTCTATGTCGAAGAGCAGGGTCTCGCTGGACATCCCGTTGGATCCGGGGACGGAGACGTTCGTGACCCGCGCGCCGGGGAGCCGGACGTCCAGCCAGTCGGCGAGGCGGCGGCCGAGCTCCTCGGGCTCCCGGGTGGAGGTGCGCGGACGTGGTGCGGTGGCCATGATTGAGCCCCTTTCCTACGGGTCCTGGTCCTACGGGGTCCTGGTCCTACGGGTCCTGGTCCTACGGGTCCTGGTCCTACGGGGCGACGGAGGAGTAGTCGGCGAAACCGCTCGGGTCGTGGCGCCCGAAGCTGCCGTGCTCGAAGATGCCGTGGCCGATCTGCCCGTCGAGGGTGAAGCGGGCCGAGTGGTCGGTCACCCCGAAGGCGGCCATCGGATGGGCCGCGGGGTCGGAGAGGTCGTAGACACGGCGGTCGCTCCAGCCACGGCCCTGCCAGGTGCCGTGCTGCCAGTCACCGGCGGGGGGATAGCCGGCGCCGACGGCGAGGGGGGAGGAGTTGAGGATCTCCACGCCCAGTTCGAGGGGCTTGCGGGAGGGGTCGGTCAGGTGGACCACGGCCCGCTCGGGGTGCCGGCTGCCGGGTCGGTAGCGGATCTCGGTGTGCGGCCGGCCGAGTTGGACGTCGTGGCGGCCGCTGCCTTCGGGGAAGACCTGCACGGCCTCGTTCAGGGTGCGGTGGCCGTCGGCGTCCTCCTGGGCGATGACCATGACGAAGCGGTCCTCGAACCGGACCGGGATCCACAGCCAATGGAAGCCCTCGGGGCGGTACTCCTCGGCCGCGCGCCCCCCTTCCTCGCCGGGGATCGGCCGCACGCCCCAGCTCCGGTCGCGGGTCCCGGTCCACTCCCCCGGCGTGAGGGTGAACTCCTCCCCCTTGGCCCGGATGGTGCCGGTGACCTGGCCGGCCTGCACGAAGCGGCGGCCTTCCAGCATGAGGCGGTCGCCGCGCCGCTGGACGTGGTGCGGCTCCCAGACGGCCGGGAACTCCGCGGTCCAGGTGATGTCGTACGAGAGGCCGTGCGGGTCGGCCGGATCGGCGGCGCAGCGCAGTGTGAGCTGCTTGAGCGGCACGTCGACGGTGATGGACAGAGGTCCTACCGAGAGGTTCATCCGGTCGTCGGTGAGGGCGTCGGAGGCCCGGACGGCGAGCAGCTCGTCGCCGACGCGGAGGGTGGCGTAGGCGTCGATGACCCCGGCGTTGGGGTAGACGCCGAGGCCGAGTATCAGGACGGCACGGCCGGCGTGGTCGAAGACGTGGAAGATGCACCGGTCGTAGGCGTTGCGGTCACCGCTCACGACGTGCTTCATCGACAAGGGCGCCTGGTGGATGGGGTATTCGTCGAGCGCGACGGGCCGGTCGGCGGACATGGCGAACCTCCTGGACGGACGGCTTCGGGGATTTCGGGGCGGCTGCGGGCGGCTGCGGAACGGCTCCGAGGTGCGGCTCGGCTGGATATGACGGTACGTCAGAAACCAGCCCCGAGGCCACCCTTCTGGCACGCTCTGACAGAGCGGCGCGATGTGCCGGGGGTGCGGGG
>NZ_JBGBPT010000091.1:0-37035 GCF_041106355.1 Streptomyces sp. BF23-19
TGCCGGTCAGCCCGAGCCCGCTCGTCCCGACACCGGTCACCCCGGCGCCGGTCACTCCGAGCCCGGTGACCCCGAGCAGCCGGTGCACGATCCGGGCCTGATGGCCGCCTTCCAACGAGGTTTCGGCCTCGCCCAGTCGGAGAACCAGGCATGACCCCGACCCCTCACCTCATCAGCAAGGAGCGCACCCCCATGGGCGGCGAAGTGGCGACGAAGACCGGCAGCCGGCTCTCCGACCTCGACTGGCTGCTCAGCGGCCTGGTGCAGCGCGTGCCGTACACGCGAAGCGCCGTACTCCTCACCGCCGACGGGCTCGTGACCTGCGTGCACGGACTGGACGCCGACAGCGCCGACCACTTGGCCGCCCTCGCCTCCGGGCTGTACTCCCTGGGCCGCAGCGCCGGCTCCCGCTTCGCGGACGGCGCCGAGGTCCGGCAGGTCGTGGTCGAACTCGACACGGCGCTCGTCTTCGTCTGCGCGGCCGGATCCGGCACCTGCCTGGCCGTCCTCGCCGACCGGGAGGCCGACGCCGGGGTGCTCGGCTACGAGATGGCGATGCTGGTCAAGAGCGTGCGTCCGTACCTCGCGGCCCCGCCGCGGCGGCCCGTCGCCGATGTGGAGCGATGAGGTCCCGCGGGACGGGGGCGTACGCGAAGGGGCGGGACACACCATGGCTCGACGACTCGGCGGGCCGCGTGATGCGCCCGTACACCGCCAGCGGGGGGCGGACCCGGCCGGGCTTCACGCTCGACCTGCTCTCGCTGGTGACCGCGACCGGGGTGCGGCCGCACGTCCCGCTCGGGGCGGAGCACACACTGGCGCTGCGGATGTGCGCGGGCGCCGCCGGGGTCACCGTCGCCGAGGTGGCCGGGCAGCTACGGCTGCCCGCGGTCGTGGTGAAGGTGCTGCTGTCCGACTTGATGGAACACGGGGCCGTCATGGCGCGGGCTCCGCGGTTCCCGGGCGGCGGCTCGTTCGCCGCCGACGACCGGTCCCTGCTCCTGGCGGTGCTCGATGGCCTACGTAAACGACTGTGACGCGCCCGCCCCCGCCCCAGCCCCCGCCGCCGCTCCCGGCCGGGCCACGGCCCCGGCTCCGGCGGCCGGGGCTCCGCCCGCGACCTTGAAGATCCTGGTCGCGGGCGGGTTCGGGGCGGGCAAGACCACCTTCGTGGGGGCGGTGAGCGAGATCGAACCGCTGAGCACGGAGGAACTCCTCAGCGGAGTCGGAGCCGGCTGCGACCCGCTGCACGGGGTCGAGGAGAAGACCACGACGACCGTCGCGCTCGACTTCGGCCGGATCACCCTGGACGAGCGCCATGTGCTCTACCTCTTCGGCACCCCGGGACAGCACCGCTTCTGGTTCCTCTGGGAGGAGCTGTGCGCGGGCGCGCTCGGGGCGGTGGTGCTCGCCGACACCCGCCGCCTGGCCGACTGCTTCCCCGCCGTGGACTTCTTCGAGCGGCGCGGGATCGGCTTCATCGTCGCCGTCAACGAGTTCGACGGCGGTCACCGCTACGGGCCCGACGAGGTCCGCGAGGCGGTGGGGCTCGGGCCCGAGGTCCCCGTCGTACGGTGCGACGCGCGCCTCGCGAGCTCCGGGACGGGGGCGCTGGCCGCCCTCGTCCGCCACCTGTTGTGCATGTCCGCAGTCAGCTCTTCGTCCTCGGAGTCGGGGGAACGGCCATGACGTACTACGAATCGACCGGACACCTGCTGCTCACGCCGGTGGACCGGGAGGCACCCGCACGCGCCGTCCGGCTGCGCGAGCTGGGTCTGGGTGAGCGTACGGACGCCGAGCTGGACGCCTTCGCGCGGCGCGTCGCCGACGCGCTCGGCGCACCGCACGCGGGGGTCAACTTCGTCGGCGAGGAACGCCAGTTCTTCGCCGGGCTGCACCATGGCGCCGAGGCCCCGGCGAGCGGCTACCCGGCGCGGGTGCTGGCCCGGGACCACGGCTACTGCCCGCACGTGGTGGTGCGGCGGCGGGCGCTGGTCCTGGAGGACGTACGGGACTTCGCGCGCTTCGCGGGCAACGCGGTGGTGGACGAGAGCGGAGTGCGCTCGTACGTGGGCGCACCGCTGACGGATCGGCGCGGGATCGTCCTGGGCACGGTGTGCGCGGTGGACGTGGTGCCCCGGCGCTGGGGGACGGAGGGACTCGCCACGGTGAAAGCGCTGGCGGCGGAGCTGGTGGCGCTGGTGCACGAGCGGGAGGACCGGGCGCAGGCCGCGGGGGAGGACCGGCGGGGGTGAGCGGGATTGTCGGTGGTGGGCGCTACGGTCGCCGGACAAGGGTTCACCGGTGGCTGGAGAAGGAGTCTTGGGGATGGCCACGACCGCGCAGGACGTCCGCCTGATCGCACTGTCCCTCCCGGACAGCACGGAGAAGCCGGCCTGGGGCATGCCGACCTTCCGGGTGGGCGGGAAGATCTTCGTCTCGCTCGCCGACGACGACACCTCGATCGGCGTGAAGTGCCCCAAGGAGGAGCGGGCGGAGCTGATCGCGGCGGAGCCCGAGAAGTTCTTCCTGCGCACCGGACACGACGACAACTACGCCTGGATCCGGGTCCGGCTCGCGGCGCTGCGGAGTGCGGAGGAGCTGCGCTCCATCCTGATCGACTCCTGGCTCCAAGCGGCCCCCGAACGCCTGATCGCCGCGCATCCGGAACTGACCGACCGCGCCTGCTGAGCGGCCGGAATCGGACGATCCGCAGCCGGATCGGTCACGGTTCGAGGAAGGAGCATGGCGATTGGTCCGTTCTGCGGCATTCGTCGATTCGAGGCGGGAACACAGGCGCAGGCACCCGTGGACGTGGTCGACGCGGAACCGGGGGCGGAAAAGGTGCGCGCGACCACCCCATGAAGTGCGGTATCGTTCTCCTGCGCGTTCAACCAGGGGAAAGCCCAGGTCAGCGCGCATCGGGACGTGGCGCAGCTTGGTAGCGCACTTGACTGGGGGTCAAGGGGTCGCAGGTTCAAATCCTGTCGTCCCGACTGTGCTTTACGCACGTCGGAGGCCGTTCTCTCATCCATGGGAGAGCGGCCTTTCGTGCGTCCTGGGAGGCGTGGGGGAGTCGGGTACGCGCCGATCCGGTGCCGGTGGGTGTTCCTGCGGCCGCGACGCCGGCGCGGCAGGATGGCCCCGGGAGTGCTGTCTTCCGGAGAGGTACGGGCCGATGTGGGTGGCTGGTGAGGCGTACGAGCCGTATGTGGGGCGGTGGAGCCGCTTGGTGGCACGCCGCTTCGTTCGCCTGCTGGATGCGGCCCCCGGGGGCAGCTGGCGCGATATCGGGTGCGGCACGGGTGCGGTGACGCGGGCCGTGCTGGATCTGGCCGAACCGGAGAGCGTCGTCGGCATCGATCCGTCCGCCGGCTACGTGCAGTACGCACGGAGGAACATCACCGACGCGCGGGCGCGGTTCGTCCTGGCCGACGCCGTGAACCTGCCCTTCGCCGACGCCACGGCATCGGTCGCCGTCAGCGGGCTCGTGCTGAACTTCGTACCGGACGCACCCCGGGCGGCGGCCGAGATGACGCGGGCGGTCCGGCCCGGGGGACTGGTGGGGGCGTACGTCTGGGACTTCGAGGAAGGAGGCATGGAGGCCATCCGTGCCTTCTGGGACGCCGCGTCCGCCCTGGACCCCGCCGCCCGGGACCTGGACGAGGCCGTCAGGTTTCCGCTGTGCGGACGGGCGCCGCTGCGGGAGCTGCTGGTCGGGGCGGGGCTCGAGGACGTCGAGGTGGAGGCGATCGGCGTGCCCACCCGCTTCTCGGGTTTCGACGACTACTGGGAGCCGTTCCTGGGCGGGCAGGGGCCCGCGCCCGCCTACGTGGCCTCCCTGCCGCGGGAGCGTCGCGTGGAGCTGCGCGAGCGGCTGCGGTCGGCACTGCCCCGGGCCGCGGACGGCTCGATTCCGCTGCACGCGCGGGCCTGGGCCGCACGGGGCAGGCGCACGGCATGACCGAAGGGCCGCTGCGGAGCGATCCGAAGCGGCCCCTCGACATGGTGCGCCCTGCCGGGATGTCCGCGGCCCAGGTCGTCCCTTCCGCGTCTCGCCGGGTCCGGCAGACGACTGAGGTCAGACGGTCATGCTCGCGTCGGCCTCCCGTTGCATGCCCGCGCACAGCGCCCAGACGACGAACAGGTTGATGGCGATCAGGATGATGGCCCACCACGGGTAGTACGGCAGCCAGAGGAAGTTGGCGATCACGCCGAGGCTTGCGATGGCCACGCCCAGGAAGCGTGCCCACAGGGCTCCGGTGAACACCGCGCAGCCGGAGAGGACGAGGGCGATGCCCACGATCAGGTGAACCCAGCCCCAGCCCGTCAGGCTGAACTCGAACACGTAGTGCCGCGTCACGGCGAACAGGTCGTCCTTGGCGAGGGCGGCGATCCCCTCGAGGATCGCCATGGCGCCCGCGACGACCATCAGGACGCCCGCTGTGAGAGTCGTACCCGATGTGGGCGCATGCCAGTCGCTGGGCGGCGACGAGCTGGTCCGGGGTCTGCTGGCGTCACTGGCCATGTCGGTCTCCTCGGTGGCAGAGCCGCTCCGGCGCACCGGAGTCGGCGTTCCCCCGATTCAGCGTGGCACGGTCACCCTCCGTCGGCACTCCGGCCCCGGTCGAGGGGGGGCCGTTCCGGAGGAATCCGGGACGGCCCCCCTCGCTTTCCGGGCGCCTACGGGTGCGGACCCGCCAGGACGGGATGCGGGGCGCGGGGACCCGGTGGGCGGGCGGGCGACTCGCGGTGGGGCCGGGCCGCGGCGGCGGGCCGCCGGGACAGGTTCGCGCTGATCATCGCCGCCGCCCGGGACACGGACTCGCCCAGCGGCGCGATCTGCCGGGGGTCGAGGGCGGTCGCCGCCACGGCGGCGACCACCTGCCCGGACGCGGACAGTATCGGCGCCGACACGCACGAGAGCGTACTCACGCACTGCCCGTACTCGAAGGCGAGCCCCCGCTCCCTGGCCTGCGCGACCTCGCGGGCCCAGGCGGCCGCCGTCCGACCCTCGGGCGGGTCACCGGCCGGGGCGGAGGCCGCCAGGATCAGCTCGGCCGCGCTCCCGGGCGGCAGTACGAGGCCCGACCTCAGCGGAAACACGTCGTCCACCTCGCCGCGCAGACCCGCGACGACGATCGTCCGTCCCGCCTCCGCCACCGACAGGCTGAGACTCAGCCGGCCGTTCGCCGAGGCCAGCTCGCGCAGCGGCCTTGCCGATGCCGCGCGGAGCGCCCGCGCCGGGTGCCACGCCTGGCCCAGGCGGAAGGCCCGCGCCCCGAGACGGTAGCGACCGGACCGACTCTGCACCGCGCCCAGCGCGACCAGCTGCCCCAGCAACCGGTGCGCGGTGGCCTTCGGCAGCTCCGCGTCGCCGGCCAGGCGGGTCAGCCCGACCTCCTCGCCCTCCGCGAGCACCTCCATCAACGCGAAAGCGCCTTCCAGTACGCCCCGCCCCTCTGTGCCGGATCTGGCCATGGGCGGTCCCCCTTTCACGCCTGGCCCCATCGGTCGGACGGAGCCAGAACTCCCCGTTCGTACCGGCTCGTTGGAGGAATCGGTGGTGTCGTCCCCCGTTCACCGGTCCGTTGAATGGACCAGATCATTGCCCGTGTGTTGCGAACGCGCCATTGTGTGCTCGTCCAAGTGACGGAACGTTACGGCGACTTCAGAGGAGCCCGAGGGACCGTCCGCCCGGAACGAACAAGGAGGATCCGATGAGTGCGATCAAGACGAGCGCCAAGCAGTTCAAGTACGTCATGGGCGCCATGACGGCGGTCTTCTTCTCCACCTGTTCCGCCAGCTGACGAAGAAGTGAGGGGTGGGGGCGGCGCGTCGCTCCCACCCCTTCGCCACCTCCTAGGGGGTGTCGTGCCGGTCAGGGCGGGCTCGCGGTGGCCGGCACCGCGCCTCGCCGCGTTGTCCTCGGTCGGCGACGCTCCGCGTCGCCTCCCTCGTCCGCCTTGCGATACACGGCACCGACCACCGCTCGCTGATCCGCCCTGATCGACAAGACACCCCCTAGGAGGTACGCATGCTGGAGACCGGTGTCCGCCAGGTACGGGTGGCCATGGCGATGGTGTTCGGCCGGCGGTTGAACGTACGGGCCGTCGAGCGACTGGTCGCCGACGCCCTCCTCACGCTGGAGGAGTTCGGGTCGCTGGGCGACGACGTCGACGAACTGGCCGACGGCCCCTTCGCCGATCCCGACGAGCGCCGGGACCTGCAGGACCGTGCGCTCCGGCGGACCGTGCGCCGGCTCGCCAAGAGGTCCCCGTTCTACCGGGAGCGGCTCGCCGGCATCGATCTCGACGGCGTGACCGTCGAGACGCTCACCCGGATCCCGGTGACCCGCAAGGCCGACCTCATCGCACGCCCCGCCGACTTCCTGTGCGGTGCCCCCTACCTGGCGACCCAGACGACCGGCACCACCGGCCGCCCCGTGCAGATCTGGCTCTCCCGCTACGAGATGGAGCTGTGGCCCGCACTGATCGCCCTGTCCCTGGTGCTGCGCGGCGACCTCGGGCCCGGCGACCGGATGCAGATCAACCTCAGCTCCCGGGCGACGGCCGCCGTGCAGGAGGACGTGGAGGTGTGCCGGCTCGCCAACGCCTCCTGCCACGTCGTGGGGCAGATCCCGCCGGACGAGTCCGTCGAGCACCTGCTCGGCGCGGGCGGCGGCACCCGGCCCACGATCCTCACCGGCAACCCCAGCTACCTCGGGCAGATGGTCACCGCCGCCCGGCAACGCGGCTACGGACCGGAGGACTTCGCGCTGCGCGCGATCTACGCCGGCGGAGAGATGCTGTCGCGGAGCCTGTCGGACGCCCTGCGCGAGACCTTCGGTGCCAGGACCGTGGGCGACGCCTTCGGCATGACCGAACTGCTCCCGGTCGGCGGCCGCACCTGCGGCGAGCGGCACCTCCACATCGACCCCAACATGGGCTACACCGAAGTCCTCGACCTGGAGACCGGCGAGCCCGCCGCCCCCGGTCGGCTCGGCGAACTGACGATCACCCCCTACTTCCCCTACCGGGAGTGCATGCCGGTCCTGCGCTACAGCACCGGTGACGTGGTCCGCACCCTGGAGGGCGAGCCCGACTGCGAACTGGCCGCCGTGCCCGCCGTCTCCCACATCCTCGGCAAGGCCGGCGCACTGCACCGCACCACCGAGGGCATCGTGACCCCGCGCGACATCGTGGAGGCGCTGGACGGCACCCCCGGCCTGCCGTTCCCCCTCCGCCACCGGGCGGAGGTCGGGGCCGACGGCCGGCTCCACGTGGAGGTCGCCTCCAAGGAGGTCACCGAGGCGGAGGTGACCGAGCGGCTGCTGGCCCGGGCCGTCGACGCCCGCGTCACGGTCCTGCCGGTGGACGAGGAGGAGGCCGCGCGTCTCTTCCCCCTCCGCTGCGACCTGCTGGAGCACACCTTCACCCGGAGCCACGCATGAGCGTCTTCTTCCAGCTCGCGGTCACCATGGTCCTTGCGGTCGGTGTGTCCGCCGGGGCGATCGCCTACTTCCGTGCCGTGCGCACGCCGAGGCCGCCCGTCGGTGTCTTCAACGGCAGCGACATCTTCATGATGATGGGCTTCGTCCTGGCACTGCCGTACATCTACCTGACGCTGCCCGGAGCGGTCCTGCCGGTGGTGCTCGCCCTCGTCTTCGCGGGCGGACTGTCCGTCGGCTACCAGCCCGTGATCGGGAACGGTCGACTGCGCTGGGCGCTGATCGCCGTACTGATCGCGAGCGTGCTCGTCTGCCACGTGGCCTTCGGCGAGACCGCGCCGCCGTACTGGGTGGCGAACAGTGTCGTCGTCGCGCTGATCGTGGTCTCCGCCACGAACCTCAACGTGCAGGGCGGCATGCGGCTGAAGAACGTCGCGTGGTTCCTGCTCGCGCTCACCGCGTACGACGCCTTCTTCGCCTGGGTCGTACCGCTGACCCAGGAGCTGTCCGACGCCGTCCAGGGGTATCCGTACGCCCCCGCCGCGGGCCTGCGCATCGGCGAGGACCTGGGGGCGGTGGTCGGCATGGGCGACCTGCTGGCGTACGCACTGTTCACCACCACCGCCTACAAGGCGTACGGGACGCGGGGGCTGCGGACCGGGATGGCGCTGGTCACCCTCTTCGGCGCGGTGGCTCCGGTCGCCACGCTGCACCTCATCGCCGCGGTCACCGATCACGCGCCGACCCTCGTCCCGGCCCAGGTGTTCTTCGGTCCGGCGGCCTTCCTCGGCTACCGCTACCTGCGGCGGAGCGGCCCGGAGCGGCGGATGGCCGACGTGCCCCACCGCGGGACCGCCACACCCCCCGGGGCGGCCGCCCGGCCGGGCCGGGCCCGTGGGGCCGCGGCCGAACCGGTGCGCTGAGGGGTCGCCTCCGAGGGGCCGCGCCCCGGGGACGCGGCTAGCCTGGGACTGCGGTACTCCAGCGCGATCGGAGGGCCGGGGCGATGACCCGTGCGGACTGGCTTCTGGAACCCGGTGAACGGGGCAATCCGGCGACGCGCCTGGACCGGCGCCGCCCGGACGGCGCGGCCTGGTCCCGGGGGAACCACGTACGCCCCCTGGTCCACGGAGCCGTGTACTTCGCGGAGCTCCTGGCGGCCGTCCGCGCGATGGGGCCGGGCGATCTGCTGCTGTTCACCGACTGGCGCGGCGACCCCGACGAGCGGCTCGACGGACCCGGCACCGAGATCGGCTCGGTCCTGTGCCGGGCGGCCGAGCGCGGCGTCGTCGTCAAGGGCCTGCTGTGGCGTTCCCACCTGGACGGTCTTCACTTCAGCCAAGAAGAGAACCTCCGCTTCGGCGCGGAGATCGCCCGGGCCGGCGGGGAGTGCCTGCTCGACATGCGCGTCCGTCCGGGCGGCTCCCACCACCAGAAACTGGTGGTGCTGCGCCATCGCGGGCGTCCGGAGCTGGACGTGGCCTACGTCGGCGGGATCGACCTGTGTCGCAACCGCAACGACGACGCCTCGCACCGCGGTGACCGTCAGTCGCTGCCCCTGGCCGCCGCCTACGGCCCCCACCCGCCGTGGCACGACGTCCAGCTCGCCCTGCGCGGGCCGGTCGTGGGCGACGTCGAGGCCGTCTTCCGCGAACGGTGGGAGGATCCGGCTCCGCTCAGCCGGAGCCCGCTCACCCGCCTGCGGGAGCTGGCGCACCGCGAAGACGTCAGCGCGGACCGGCTGCCGGCGCAGACACCCGATCCGCAGGTCTGCGGCGCGCACACCGTCCAGCTGCTGCGGACCTATCCGAACCGGCTGCTGCGCGGCTACCCCTTCGCCCCTGACGGGGAGCGCAGCATCGCGCGGGGGTACACCAAGGCACTGCGGCGGGCCCGGGCGCTGATCTACCTGGAGGACCAGTACCTGTGGTCCCCCCGGGTGGTGGAGTCCTTCGCCCGGGCGCTGAGCCGGCACCCGGGGCTGCGGCTGATCGGGGTCGTGCCCAGCGTCCCGGAGCAGGCCGGCCGGCTCACGCTGCCCATGAACCTGATCGGACGGATCAAGGCCCTGGACGCGCTGCTCCGGGCCGGCGGCGACCGGGTCGCGGTGTACGGGCCGGAGAACGTGGCCGGAACCCCGATCTACGTCCATGCCAAGGTGTGCGTGATCGACGACGTGTGGGCCTCGGTCGGCTCCGACAACATCAACCTCCGTTCGTGGACGCACGATTCCGAGCTGGGCTGCGCGGTGTACGACGAGTGTCCGGACCCGCGGGCGCCGGCCGACCCGGGAGGTCTCGGGGACGGGGCGCGGGCCTTCGCCCGGGAGCTGCGCCTGGAGCTCATGCGCGAACACATCGAGGCCGGGGCGGCGGACGAGCTGTGCGACCCGGTGGCGGCGTTCGACGCCTTCGCCGAGAGCGCGGCGGTCCTGGACGCGTGGCACGCGGGCGCCCGCCGTGGTCCCCGGCCGCCCGGCCGGCTGCGCCGCTACGTCCCGCCGGACCTGGCCGTGACACGGCGGATGCTCGCGGCGCCCCTGCACCACGTGCTGGTCGACCCGGACGGCCGCCCGCTCGGCATGAGGCTCCGCGGCAGGTTCTGAGACACCTTCCGGCGGCAAACCATTGAAAAAACGTACAAATTCATGTCACATAGTGCCCGTTCCCGGCACGGTGGGTACCGCTTAAGTGACCAAAATGGCGGCGGGTTAGCATATGAGCACCGCCTAGCTCGAAAGATAATCCTGTGACTGTCAATGAGGACTCGTTCACCAGCTGGAAGAACCGCGAGGAGATCGCGGAGTCGATGATCCCGATCATCGGGAAGCTGCACCGGGAGCGGGACGTCACGATCCTGCTCCACAGCCGCTCCCTGGTGAACAAGTCGGTGGTCAGCATCCTCAAGACCCACCGATTCGCCCGGCAGATAGCCGGTGAGGAGCTGTCGGTCACCGAGACGCTGCCGTTCCTGCAGGTGCTCACCACGCTCGATCTCGGCCCGTCCCAGATCGACATCGGCATGCTCGCCGCGGAGTACAAGAGCGACGACCGCGGCCTCTCGGTGGCCGAGTTCACCGCCGAGGCCGTCGCCGGTGCCACCGGCGCCAACAAGATCGAGCGCGGCGACGGCCGCGACGTCGTCCTGTACGGCTTCGGCCGCATCGGCCGCCTCGTCGCCCGCCTGCTGATCGAGAAGGCCGGCTCCGGCAACGGCCTGCGCCTGCGCGCCATCGTCGTCCGTCAGGGCGGCGACCAGGACATCGTCAAGCGCGCCTCGCTGCTGCGCCGCGACTCGATCCACGGCCAGTTCCAGGGCACGATCACCGTCGACGAGGCGAACAGCACGATCATCGCCAACGGCAACACCATCAAGGTGATCTACGCGAACGACCCGTCCGAGGTGGACTACACCGAGCACGGCATCAAGGACGCCATCCTCATCGACAACACGGGCAAGTGGCGCGACCGTGAGGGCCTGTCCAAGCACCTGCGCCCCGGCATCGACAAGGTCGTGCTGACGGCTCCGGGCAAGGGCGACGTCCCGAACATCGTCCACGGCGTCAACCACGACACCATCAAGCCGGACGAGCAGATCCTGTCCTGCGCCTCCTGCACCACCAACGCGATCGTCCCGCCGCTCAAGGCCATGGACGACGAGTACGGTGTCCTGCGCGGTCACGTGGAGACCGTCCACTCGTTCACGAACGACCAGAACCTGCTGGACAACTACCACAAGGCCGACCGTCGTGGCCGCTCCGCGCCGCTCAACATGGTCATCACCGAGACCGGTGCCGCCTCGGCCGTCGCCAAGGCGCTGCCCGACCTGAAGGCGCCGATCACCGGCAGCTCGATCCGCGTCCCCGTCCCGGACGTCTCGATCGCCATCCTGAGCCTGCGCCTGGGCCGTGAGACCACCCGCGACGAGGTCCTCGACTACCTCCGCGACGTCTCGCTGCACTCGCCGCTCAAGCGCCAGATCGACTTCACCACGGCTCCCGACGCGGTCTCCATGGACTTCGTCGGTTCGCGCCACTCCTCGATCGTCGACGCGGGCGCCACCAAGGTGGACGGCGACAACGCCATCCTCTACCTCTGGTACGACAACGAGTTCGGCTACTCCTGCCAGGTCATCCGTGTGGTCCAGCACGTGTCCGGCGTCGAGTACCCGACCTACCCGGTTCCGGCGGTCTGATCCGTCAGAACGCTCGCCGTCCGACCGGCTGCTTCGACAGGCGGGGTGATGGTGGGAGGGCGACCGATGCCGACGCGCATCGATCGCCCCGCCCGCCGTCCCCCGCCTGTCGTGCGTCCCGCCCCGGTCCGCGCGACGCCACGAGATGGCGGGCGAGCGCGATCCCGGCCAGCACGGCCACGAGCACGCACACGCCCGGCCAGCCCGTTCCGCCGTAGATCCGCACGCCGAGCCAGGACCCGCCGCTGCCGCCCAGGTACGCGCAGGTCATGTAGGCCGTGTTGAGCCGGCTGCGGGCATCGGGGCGCAGGGCGTACACCCGGGCCTGGTTGGCGAGCATGCCGGACTGCATCGAGATGTCGAGCAGCAGCGTGCCGGCCACCAGCGCCGGCGGACCCGCCGGCCCACCGCCGGCGCCCACGGCGAGGACCGCGGCCGACAGCAGCACCCCGAGCAGGCAGCCGAGGTTCACCCGGTCCGGTCCCACGCGGTCCACCAGCCGCCCCGCGTACGGGGTGCACAGCATGGTCACCGCGCCCACCAGGGCGAGCATCCCCACCGCATGGGCGCCCAGGCCGTACACCGGGCCGGTGAGCAGCAGAGCCAGGCAGGTCCAGACCGCCGAGAAGCCGCCGAAGACCGTCGCCTGGTAGAGGCAGGAGCGGCGCAGTTCCGGCTCGGCGCGCAGCAGACGCAGCGGCTCGGCCAGCAAGGCCGCGTACGGCTGCCGCGAGGCCGGGGCGGTGACCGGCAGGGTGCGGGCCAGGACGGCCGCGAGCAGCAGGGCCACGGCTCCGGCCGCCAGGTACGGGGCCCGCCACCCCAGCCATTCGCCCAGCGTCCCGCCGAAGGTGCGGGCCAGCAGCATGCCGCCGGTCGAACCGCTCAGCAGGGTGCCCAGTACGGCTCCCCGGCGGTCGGCGGCCACCAGGCCGGCCGCCAGCGGACCGATGACCTGCGCGGCCACGGTGGTCACCCCGACGACGGCCGCCGCGGCGATCAGCGGGGCCAGCCCCGGAGCGCAGCCCGCGACCAGCAGACCGACGCCGGTGAGGGCGAGCAGGGTGACGAGGAACGGGCGGTGCGGCAGCCGGTCGCCGAGCGGCACCAGCAGGAAGATCCCCGCCGTGTAGCCGATCTGGATCGCGCTCACCACGAGGGCGGCGGAGCCGGGCGACTCGTGCAGGGCCGCGCCGACCAGGGGGCTGACGGCCTGCGGGAAGTAGACGGTACCCACGCCGACGGCGCAGGTCAGGGTGAGGAGCAGGAGCAATCGGCGGCTCATCGCGGACGACCGGTGAACGGTCCGCGACGCCAGGGGACTTGTCATGGGGGGAGTCCACGGCACGTCCGCCCCCGCGCCAATGGATGTAGCGTATGGCTCAATGATCAGCTTCGAACTCGGCGTCGAGGACCTCGCCGACACCCGATTCGCCCTGTCGCCCCTGTACGAGACCGTGCTCAGCCTGCGCGTGCTGCGCGAGCCGGGCCTGTCCGCCCTCCACCTCCCGTGGCGCCGACAGGTCCTCGGCGCACTCGCCGAGCTCGACGGGCTCGACACCGAACTGCTGATGTCCGTGGTCGCGGTCCGGCGCACCCTGCCCGACTTCCTGACCCCGAGGCCCGCGAGCTTCGCCCCCTCCTTCGAGGACGAACTGGCCACCGTCCGCCGCACACCCCCCGACCTGGTCCGCCGCGATCTGTCGGCCGCGCACGAGCCCGACCCGCTCCCCGCCCCGCTGGCCGCCGCCCTCGCCCCCGGGGACGGCCCCGTCCTCGCCCTCCGCGACGCCCTCTGCGCGGTCCTGCACCGGTACTGGGAGGCCGCCGTCCGGCCGATGTGGCCGCGGATGCGCCTCCTGCTGGAGGCCGACATGACCTACCGCGCGCGCCGGCTGGCCATGGGCGGGGCCCGCCTGCTCTTCGCCGACATGCACCCGAACCTGCGCTGGCAGGGCGGCGTGCTGCACATCGGGCAGATGATCAGCCGGCACCGCGTCGTGGCCTCCGGCCGCGGGCTGCTCCTCGTACCGTCCGTGTTCGCGCACAAGCCCGCACCGCCGGTCAGCCCGGAGGAAGCACCGACGCTGGCGTACCCGAGCCGCGGTGTGGCCACGCTGTGGGTGCGCGAGCCCGTCGCCGACACGGCCGCCCTGGTGTCCCTGGTCGGCGCGCCCAAGGCGAGACTGCTCGGCCTGCTCGACGAGCCACTGCCCACGGTCGAGCTCGCCCGGCGCCTCGGGGTCACCGCGAGCGCCGTCTCCCAGCACCTGGGCGTGTTGTACGCCACCGGCCTCGTCTCCCGGGCGCGCCATGGACGGCAGGTCCTGTACCGCCGCAGCCCCCTCGGGGATCGGCTGACCGGCGGCGCGCACCCGGCGTGAGCCGCGGCGGCCACGGGCGCGCCTCAGGCGTGGGCCCGCGCCGGTCGGCGCAGCAGGTACCCGGCCGCGGCCACGACCAGTACGGCCATGCAGGCGATGAACACGAGCCCGGCGCCCTCCAGACCGATCGGGCCCACCAGCAGCCCCACCCCGATCACCGGCAGCGAGATGCCCGTGTACGCCACCACGAACAGCATCGAGATCACCGCCGCCCGGCGGTCCGGCGGCGAGGCCGCGGCCACCGCGGACAGTGCCCCGCGGAACGCCAGGCCCTGTCCGACCCCGCCGACCACGGCGCTCGCCACCACCAGCGCCAGCAGGTCCCACCACAGCGCGCCCGCGAGCAGCGCCAGCCCGGCGAGCAGCCCGGCGCAGCCGAGCGGCAGCGACCGGGCCACCCCGATCCGGCCGACCGCCAGTTGCCCGGCGGTCGAGGCGAAGAAGGCCAGCGCGACGATCAGCCCGCTCACCGCGTGGTTGTGCACGTCCAGGGACTCGGCGAGGAAGGCGGGGCTGACCGAGGTGAACACCCCGAACAGCGCGAAGCCGACGAAGGAGGCGATCGCCGCGGGCGCGAACACGGACCGCACCTGCGGGGGCAGGCCGGGCCGCTGCGGTCGTACGGTGCTCAGCGGCTGCCGGTCCCGCACGGTCTCGGGGAGCCGCGCCAGGACGACGGCCGAGACGGCCACCAGCGCGAGGTGCACGACGAACGGCAGGTACAGCGGCCAGGCGGCGTACTGCGCGAGCACTCCGGCCAGCAGCGGGCCGCAGCCCAGCCCGCCCATGTTGGCGGCCGTCGCCACGAAGGTGGCCCGTGAGGCGCTGTCCTTCGGGGCCAGTTCCAGCACGTAGGCCGTGGCGGCCCCGGTGAACAGTCCGGCGGACAGTCCCGACAGCAGCCGGCCCGCGTACAGCCAGCCCATGCCGGTGGCGCACAGGAAGCAGACGGCGCTGGCGGCCGAGAAGGCCAGGCCGGCCATCAGCACGGGCCGCCTGCCGACGGTGTCCGAGGCGTTGCCCGCCAGCAGCAGTACGCCGATCACCCCGAAGGCGTACACGGCGTACACGACGGTCACCATCAGCTCGGAGAAACCGAACTTCTCCTGGTAGAGCCCGTACAGGGGGGTGGGCAGTGTGGTGCCCGCCATGCACACGGCGAACACCGCCCCGCCGAGCAGGCACTGGCGCCACCGCCGGCGATCACCGTCCATGCCGCCGACGGTAACCCCGCCGCCGCGGCTCGGCACGGCGGCGACCGGGCCATCGGTCAGGGGCGGCCCGCGTGGAGTTCCAGCGGGCCGGCGCCCGTGGCGCGGGCGGTCAGGCAGGCGGTGATCTGGCGGCGCAGGGCGGGTTTGACCAGGCCGGGGAGCTCCGCGGGGGTGACGGTGCGCCACTGGAGCAGCTCGGTCGGGTCCAGCCGGATGCGGGCGAGGACGGAAGCGTCGAGGACACCGCCGTCGTAGAGGAAGCGGATACGGGCCGGACGGCCGGGCTTGTGGGCCCAGTTCACGGCGAGCAGCCGGCCCGGGGCGAGGTCCAACCCCAGCTCCTCGTGGACCTCCCGCCGGGCGGCGGCGCGCGGGATCTCGCCGAGGTCGCTGTCGATGCCGCCGCCCGGCAGGTTCCAGCGGTCGGACCGGCCGTACGCGGGCTGCACCAGCAGGATCCGGCCGTCGGAGCCGGTGAACAGCACGCTCGCCGAGGTCACCGCCTTGGGGCGGCTGGCCCGGTGGCCGGCCGGGTCGAGGGTGCCCGAGTGCTCCAGGGCGACGCGCCGGGCCGGGTCCAGCCCGGCCGGGGAGCCGGGCTGGGGCTCCCCGTCGACGAGATGGGCGAAGGAGCCGGCGTGCAGGGCGGCCAGCGCGGCGCGCAGCCGAGGCGCGACGGGGGCGGGCAGCAGCGCACAGGCCGCCTCCGGCGGGAGCCAGCGCGCCTCGGTGCCCTCCCCGCCGGGGACGGAGATCGCCGCCGCCTCCAGCGGTGGGAGCGGGCCGACGAGATGGAGGTGCACGATCAGGGAGCGGCCGGTCGGACCGGGCGGCCGGGAGTCCACCGCCAGCAGCCGGCCGGCCCGCCGGGCGAGGCCCAGCCCCTGACGCAACGCGCGGGCCAGCCCTTCCTCCGGGGTCTCGGTGCCCTCGACCACGCCGCCCGGAAGCCCCGGTTCCGTCCGGCCGGGGGTGGTCAGTACGAGGACCCGCCCGCGCGTGTCCAGGACGACCCCGGCGGCGGTCACGAGCGGGGAGGGACGGTCGGGCACGGCGGGCTCCTGAGGATCGGGTCGGCGGCACGAGCACCCCCTAGGCGCGGGCCAGCAGCAGGCCGCCCATGGTGACCATGGTCGCAGCGACGAGCCCGTCCAGGACCCGCCAGGCGGCCGGACGGGCGAGCAGGCCGCTGAGCAGCCGGGCCCCGTAGCCCAGAGCCGCGAACCAGGTCAGGCTGGCCAGCACGGCCCCGATGGCGAAGGCCCAGCGCAGGTCCCCGCGGTCGGCGGCGAGGGAGCCGAGGAGCAACACGGTGTCCAGGTAGACGTGCGGGTTGAGCCAGGTCATGGCCAGTGCGGTCAGCACGGCCCGGCGGGCGGACCCGCTCGTCGCGCCCTCCGTGGTGAGGGCGGCGCCGGGGGCGGGCCGCAGCACCCGGCGGGCGGCGAGGACTCCGTAGCAGATCAGGAACCCGCCCCCGGCCAGTCCGACCACTGTCAGGGCGGCCGGCCAGGCCGTGACGAAGGCGCCGACGCCGGCGACGCCGAGGGAGATGAGGACCGCGTCGGAGACGGCACAGATGGCGACCACGGCGAGGATCGCGTGACGGCGCGCGCCCTGGCGAAGGACGAAGGCGTTCTGCGCGCCGATGGCGACGAGGAGGGAGAATCCGCTGCCGAAGCCGGCCAGGGCGGCGGTGACGTTGCCGTAGTGCATGACATCGACGGTAGGCAGCGAGATGGATTCAGTACAGCTAAAGATTTTTACGTACCATTAGCATTCGTGATGGATGAGCTTCCGCTGGATCAGGTACGCACGCTGCTCGCCGTGCTGGACGAGGGCACCTTCGACGCGGCGGCGGCCGCCCTGCACGTGACCCCCTCCGCGGTCAGCCAACGGGTCAAGGCGCTGGAGCAGCGGACCGGGCGGGTTCTGCTGATGCGGACGAAGCCGGTGCGGGCGACCGAATCCGGGGAGGTGGTGGTCCGCTTCGCCCGGCAGCTGGCCCGCCTGGAGCGCGACGCGCGCGCCGAGCTGGGGATGGCCGACGGGACGGGCCCGGTGCGGCTGCCGATCGCGGTGAACGCGGACTCCCTCGCCACCTGGTTCCTGCCGGCGCTGGCACGGGTGCCGCAGGATCCGCCGGTCTGCGTCGAGCTCCACCGCGAGGACGAGTCGCACACGACCGCGCTGCTGCGGGAGGGGCAGGTGATGGCGGCGGTGACCTCCTCGCCCGACCCGGTGGCCGGCTGCAGCGTACGGATGCTGGGCCTGGTCCGGTACCTGCCGGTGGCGAGTCCCGCGTTCGCGGCCCGGTACCTGACGGGGGAGCCGGAGCGGGACCTGCGGGAGGCGCCGACGATCGTGTTCGACCGGAAGGACGACCACCAGGACGCCTTCGTCCGCGCGCTGACGGGGGACCCGGCGATCGGGGCGGGGCCGGTACGGCACTACATACCGACGTCGGAGGGGTTCCGCGACGCGGTGGTCGCGGGGCTGGGGTGGGGGCTGGTGCCGGAACAGCAGTCGAGACCGCTGGTGCGGACGGGGCAGTTGGTGCTGTTGGAGCCGCTGCGGCCGATGGACGTCCCCCTGTACTGGCAGCAGTGGAGGCTCGACTCGCCCGCGCTGTCGACGGTCGCGGAGGTGATCGCGGCGGCGGCCCGGGAATCGCTCCGCACCCCCGCGGCCTGACCCGGACCGATCCGGCCTGACCGGACCGATCCGGCCTGACCCGGTCCCACCCGGCCCGATCCGACCTGATCGACAAGACACCCCCTAAGCTGCGGACCATGGAGTCCTACACGATCGGCCAGGCCGCCCGGCTGCTCGGCGTCAGCGTCGACACGGCCCGGCGCTGGGCGGATGCCGAACGCTTCCCCACCCATCGCGAGGGCACCCGGCGCATGGTGGAGGGGCCCGACCTCGCCGCCTTCTGCGTCGAGGCCGCTCAGGAGGGTGCCGAGGGCGAGGAGGCCCCGTACACCTCGGCCCGCAACGCCTTCCCCGGCATCGTCACCGGGGTGAAGCTGGGCACCGTCGACGCGCAGGTGGAGATCCAGGCGGGGCCGCACCGGATCGTGTCGCTGCTGACGCGCGAGGCGGTGGAGGAGCTCGGGCTGGAGGTGGGCGCGCGGGCCACGGCGCGGGTGAAGTCGACGAGCGTGTTCATCGACCGGGTCTGATACGGGGCGGCGGGATCCCCCGGGCGGTGAGCCCGGACGCAGGCGTTCCGGCGGCGATGGCAGACTGGCCGCTGATCCGCCGAAGGAGAGTACGCCGTTGTCCATGTTCAGCAACCTGCGCCGGGTCGTGCGGCGCAGCTACCGGCGGGCCGTCGACCTCAGTCATCCGGCCCGCTCCCCGCTCGGCAGCGCGGTGGTCAACTGCATCGTCTACCGCGACGGCGTACGGCAGGAGGACTGCGCCGAGGTCGAGGAGGCGCTGCGCCGGGTCCGTAAGACGGGTGACGGCTTCGTCTGGATCGGTCTGCACGAGCCGGCGAGGTCGGAGCTGGCCGGGCTGGCCGAGCTGTTCGGCCTGCACCCCCTCGCCGTCGAGGACGCGGTGAACGCGCACCAGCGTCCCAAGGTGGAGCGCTACGACGACACGTTGTTCTCCGTCTTCAAGACCGTGCGCTACGTGGAGCACGAGGAGCTGACCGCGACCAGCGAGGTGGTGGAGACCGGTGAGCTGATGGCCTTCACCGGCCAGGACTTCATCATCACCATCCGGCACGGCGGCCGCGGCACACTGGGCCCGGTCCGCGAGGAGTTGGAGGCCGCCCCGGACCAACTGGCCAACGGGTCCGCGGCCGTTCTGCACGCCATGGCCGACCACGTGGTCGACGACTACGTGGCCGTGACGGACGCGGTGCAGAACGACATCGACGCCGTCGAGACCGCGGTGTTCAGCGAGGCCGGCGGCCGCGGCGACGCGGGGCGGATCTACCAGCTCAAGCGCGAACTCCTGGAGCTCCGGCGGGCGGTGGCGCCGCTGAGCCGCCCGCTCCAGCAATTGGCGACGCAGCCGATACCGGTCATCCCGCCGGAGACCCGCGCGTACTTCCGGAACGTGGCGGACCACCTGACCCGGGCGACGGAACAGATCGGCGCCTACGACAACCTCCTCGACTCGATCCTGCAGGCCCACTTGGCGCAGGTGACCGTCGCTCAGAACGAGGACATGCGCAAGATCACGGCATGGGCGGCGATCGTCGCCGTGCCGACGATGGTCTGCGGGGTGTACGGCATGAACTTCGACCACATGCCCGAACTGCACTGGACCTACGGCTATCCGCTGGTCCTCGGCGTCATGGCGCTCGCCTGCTTCGTCATCCACCGGGGGTTCAGGCGTAACGGCTGGCTCTGACCGGACGCGGCCATTCCCTGGGGCGCGCCCGGGTATTGAGCTGCCGTCAGCTCTGGTAGTAAAGTTTCCTAACGAAGCTGGGACGCCTCAACTACCAGATGGAGGCCTTGTGTTCACCCCCCGCCGCAAGATGCTGGCGATCGGCGCACTGCTCGGCAGCGCGCTGATCGCCGTCCCCGTCGCCGCCCACGCCACCACGGCCCCCGCCCCCACGGCGCAGGCCCCGGTGGCGGCGGCCGTCGGACTCGACGATCCGGCGAAGAAGGAGATCGCCATGAAGATCGTCTCCAGTGCGGAGAACTCCTCGCTGGACTGGAAGGCGCAGTACAAGTACATCGAGGACATAGACGACGGCCGCGGTTACACGGCCGGCATCATCGGATTCTGTTCCGGCACCGGCGACATGCTCGACCTCGTCGAGTACTACACGCAGATCAAGCCGGGCAATGTCCTCGCCAAGTACCTTCCCGCCCTGCGCAAGGTCGACGGCAGCGACTCGCACGCCGGCCTCGATCCGAACTTCACCAAGGACTGGGCGAAGGCGGCTCAGGACGCCGACTTCAGGAAGGCCCAGGACCACGAGCGCGACCGGGTCTACTTCAACCCGTCCGTGAACCAGGGCAAGGCCGACGGGGTCGGCGTGCTGGGGCAGTTCATCTACTACGACGCCATCGTCATGCACGGCGACGGCGGCGACTCCACGAGCTTCCGCAACATCCGCAAACGCGCCCTGTCCAAGGCCAAGCCCCCGTCCCAGGGCGGCAACGAGACCGCTTACCTGAACGCCTTCCTCGACGCCCGGGTCTGGGCGATGAAGCAGGAGGAGGCGCACAGCGACACCAGCCGGGTCGACACCGCGCAGCGGGTCTTCCTGAAGAAGGGCAATTTCAACCTCAACACGCCGCTCGACTGGAAGGTCTACGGGGACTCCTTCCACATCGGCTGACGGTGCGCCCCGGACCGGGGCGGGAGCCTTCCTCCCCGTCCCGGCCCGCGGTGTCGCGGGGCGATAACGATGTGGGTAACGATCAGAGCAGCTGTGGGGGCGTCAAGTGGGCCTCTTGTGCGGACGTTTCGGACGTTCAGGGACATGGTGTTGCGACTGTGTCCCGAAGTCGTAACTCCGGTGCCGGAAATCGGGCGGTCCAGCCGATTTGGCCTCCCCGTAAGTGGCTTGACCGCGACGTAAGGGGGGCATAAGTTCTGCCCCGGCTTGCTCCAGCAGGACGGGCCGAACCAACCGTCCTCTGGGGGGACCCTCATGAACCACTACACCGATGTTCTGAAGAAGTACGCCGTCTTCTCGGGCCGCGCGCGCCGCCAGGAGTACTGGATGTTCACCCTCTTCCAGGTGGCCATCGCGATCGTCCTGATGATCCTCGACGGCCTGCTGGGCACCTACCCGCTGCTCGTCGGCCTGTACTTCCTCGGCACCTTCGTGCCGTCGCTGGCGGTCACCGTCCGTCGTCTGCACGACCTCGGCAAGTCCGGCGCCTGGTACTTCATCGCCTTCGTGCCGTTCATCGGTGGCATCTGGCTGCTCGTCCTGACCGCCACCGCCGGTCAGCCGCAGCCGAACGAGTACGGTGCGGACCCGAAGGCCTACGCCGCCTGATCTGCCGTACGGGCCTGATCAAGGCCTGAACACCCGAGCGTCGCCCCGGCCGGCAACGGCCGTGGGCGGCGCTCTCGGCATTTCCGGGGGCCGTCGGGCGCCGCGTGACATGCGTCTCGCGGACTGGCGGCCGGGGGCTGTGCTGACCGGCCCGATCACGAGATATCTTGATGTCGAGCAATGTTGCAGACGAGAGACGCAGACTGTGGAGCGGAGCATCCGGTGACTGACTCGACCATCATCTACACGCACACTGACGAGGCCCCGGCCCTCGCGACGTATTCCTTCCTGCCTGTGATCCAGGCGTACGCGTCGACGGCCGGTGTGAATGTCGAGACCCGTGACATCTCCCTGGCCGGTCGGATCATCGCCGTCTTCCCGGAGTACCTCCAGGAGAGCCAGCGGATCGCCGACGCCCTCGCCGAGCTCGGCGAGCTGGCGAAGACCCCGGAAGCCAACATCATCAAGCTTCCGAACATCTCGGCCTCGATCCCGCAGCTCAAGGCCGCGGTCGCCGAGCTCCAGGGCCAGGGCTACGCCCTCCCGGACTACCCGGACGACCCGAAGACCGACGAGGAGCGCGACATCCGCGCCCGCTACGACAAGGTCAAGGGCAGCGCCGTCAACCCGGTCCTGCGCGAGGGCAACTCCGACCGCCGCGCCCCCGCCTCGGTCAAGAACTACGCCAAGACGCACCCGCACCGCATGGGCGCCTGGACCACCGAGTCGAAGACGAACGTCGCCACCATGGGCGAGAACGACTTCCGCTCCACGGAGAAGTCCACCGTCATCGCCGAGGCCGGCACCCTGCGCATCGAGCACGTCGCCGCCGACGGCGCCACCACCGTGCTGCGCGAGTCCGTACCGGTCCTCGCCGGTGAGGTCGTGGACGCGTCCGTCCTGCACGTCGACGCGCTGCGCACCTTCCTGAACGACCAGATCGAGCGTGCCAAGGCCGAGGGCGTGCTGTTCTCCGTGCACCTCAAGGCCACGATGATGAAGGTCTCCGACCCGATCATCTTCGGCCACGTGGTCCGCGCGTTCCTCCCGAAGACCTTCGCCCGCTACGGCGAGACCCTGGCCGCCGCCGGCCTGTCGCCCAACGACGGCCTCGGCGCCATCCTGAACGGCCTGGGCGCGCTGGCCGACGGCGACGCGATCAAGGCCTCGATCGACGCCGAGATCGCCGAGGGCCCGGCCCTCGCGATGGTCGACTCCGACAAGGGCATCACCAACCTGCACGTGCCGTCCGACGTCATCGTCGACGCCTCGATGCCGGCCATGATCCGCACCTCCGGCCACATGTGGGGCCCGGACGGCGCCGAGGCCGACACCCTCGCCGTCCTCCCGGACAGCAGCTACGCCGGCGTCTACCAGGTCGTCGTCGACGACTGCCGCGCCCACGGCGCCTTCGACCCGTCCACCATGGGCTCGGTCCCCAACGTCGGTCTCATGGCCCAGAAGGCCGAGGAGTACGGCAGCCACGACAAGACCTTCGAGACCGCCACCGCGGGCACCGTCCGCCTGGTCGACGCCGCGGGCAACACGGTCCTGGAGCAGGAGGTCGCCGCCGGTGACATCTTCCGCGCCTGCCAGACCAAGGACCTCCCCGTCCAGGACTGGGTCAAGCTCGCCGTCACCCGCGCCCGCGCCACCGGCGTCCCGGCCGTCTTCTGGCTGGACGAGAACCGCGCCCACGACGCGCAGCTGATCGCCAAGGTCAAGACGTACCTCGCCGAGCACGACACCGAGGGTCTGACCATCAAGATCCTCTCCCCGGTCGAGGCCACCGCCTTCTCCCTGGAGCGCATCCGCCGCGGCGAGGACACCATCTCGGTGACCGGCAACGTGCTGCGTGACTACCTGACCGACCTCTTCCCCATCCTGGAGCTGGGCACCAGCGCCAAGATGCTGTCGGTCGTCCCGCTGATGAACGGCGGCGGCCTCTTCGAGACGGGCGCCGGCGGCTCCGCCCCGAAGCACGTCCAGCAGCTGGTCAAGGAGAACTACCTGCGCTGGGACAGCCTGGGCGAGTTCTTCGCGCTGGCCGCCAGCTTCGAGCACCTCGCGACCACCACCGGCAACGCCCGCGCCCAGGTGCTGGCCGACACCCTGGACCGCGCGACCGGCACCTTCCTCAACGAGGACAAGTCGCCGAGCCGCAAGCTGGGCGGCATCGACAACCGCGGCAGCCACTTCTACCTCGCCACCTACTGGGCGCAGGAGCTGGCCAAGCAGACCGACGACGCCGAGCTGGCCAAGGCCTTCGAGCCGGTCGCCAAGGCGCTGGCGGAGCAGGAGGAGACCATCGTCGCCGAGCTCGTCGCGGTGCAGGGCTCCCCGGCCGAGATCGGCGGCTACTACCAGCCCGACGCCACGAAGGCCGCGGCGATCATGCGCCCGTCCGCGACCCTCAACGAGGCGCTCGCCCTCCTGGGCTGATGCCGACAGTCGTACCCACGCGTCGTCCGTGACGACGTGATCCGCTCCGCCCCGGCCGGCCCCGTGCCCGGCCGGGGCGGAGCCGTGTCCGAGGCCGTGTCCGGGGCGGTGTCCGGGGCACGGAGGACCGAAACCCCATTGCGGCCCGCGCCCGCCGGCGGCTAGGAAGGGCCGGTGATCAGCGGACACCTGGCCGGCCTGCGCGCCCGCCTCCCCGAGGACGTACCCGTTCTGCACGCCGAGCTGTACGAGGACGTCGTGACGCGCTCACGGGCCGACTCCCGGCCCTGGAGCCCGCGGTCGGCCACCGGCGGCCACTCGCCGTACGAGGTGGGTGCGCCCACCGAGGACGCGGCGGTCTTCACCGTGGTCGACCTGGCCTCCGCGGAGCCCGCCGGGGAGGCCCTGCTCTGGGGCATCGACACCCACAACCGCTGCGCCCACCTCGGCATCTCGCTGCGACCGGGCATGCGCGGGCGGGGGCTGGGCCAGGAGGTCGTCCAGCTGCTGTGCCGCTACGGATTCACCGTGCGCGGGCTCGGCCGCCTCCAGCTGGAGACCCTCGCCGACAACGCGGCGATGATCGGTGCCGCGCGTGCCGCGGGCTTCGTACAGGAGGGCCTGCTGCGCCGCTCGGCGTGGGTGTACGGCTCCTTCCAGGACGAGGTCGTCATGGGACTCCTGGCCGAGGAGTGGGCCCTGCGCTAGCGTTCGGGGTCGGTGACCCGGGGCGTGCCGGGCGCCCGCCGCGGGTCGGCCGGGACCGCGCCGAAAACGCTCTGGGGGTTCTGTGGCACGCCGTTCCGACACGTCCTGCGCCGGTTTCGGATGCGCCGGGCTCCTGCTCGTGCTGTTCGTCCTGCCCACCGTGGGCTATCTGCTGGCGGTGCCGCTGGCACTGCCCGATCTGCTGGCCGAGCAGTCACCGCCGCAACAGCTGCAGGGCTTCGGCCAGTACCTCGTCGTCTACGCCATCCCGACCGTCGTGGCCCTGCTGCTGGCCCTGTTCGCCTCGCGCCGCCGGGCCGGCGGCTGGTGGCTGGTCCCGGCCCGCGCGGTGGCCCTGCTCGCGCTCGTCGCCGCGGCGCTGTGGTGGACGGAGGGCCAGGTCGGGGATCATCCGGTGTGGAACGTCCGGGCCATGGCCGAGAGCATGGCCGCGGGTCTGGTGGCGCTCGCCTTCGTCGTGGCGGTCCGCCGGTGGGACGCCTCCCGCGGCGGCCCGCGCGTCGCCGTCGGCACCCACCGGCCGGCACCGGGGGAGATCTGGCTGGCCATGGTGCCGCTGCGCGAGGACCCGGCGCGGCAGCTGCGCCACTACTGCGTGGTACTGGCCGTCCATCCCGGCCACGCGGAGGTCGCCCAGATCACCACCAAGGACAAGGACGGGCGCGCCGACCACATCCGGATCCCCAACGAGGGCTGGGACAAGGCTTCCGGGCGCGCCCACTGGGTGGAGTTCGGCCGGACGCCGCGTCTGGTCGATTACGGGATGTTCCTCAAGTCCCGCCCGCAGGGGCGCTGTCCGGCCCCGGTGTGGCGGCAGCTCAGCCGGCAGCTGGGCTGACGTCGGCGGCCACCCGGAAGCCGATGTTCCCGGCGGAGCTGTCCGGGGTGTTGCGGGTGCGTGCCGCGACCCGGTAGCGGTTGCAGTACGAGTCGTGGCACATGTGGGAGCCGCCGCGCATGGCCCGTTCCGGGCCGGTGGGCGAGAAGCGGTCGGCGGACCACTCCCACACGTTGCCGACCGTCTGGTGGAGGCCGTACCCGTTGGGCCGGAAGGCCTTGACCGGGGCCGTGCCCGCGTACCCGTCGGCCCGGGTGTTGTGGACGGGGAAGTCACCGTTCCAGATGTTGCACATGTAGCGCCCGCCGGGCCGCAGTTCGTCACCCCACGGGTAGCGCTTCTGCTCCAGCCCGCCGCGGGCCGCGAACTCCCACTCCGGCTCCGTGGGCAGCCGGGTCCCGGACCAGGCGCAGTACGCCTGGGCGTCGTGCCAGGAGACGTGCACCACGGGGTGGTGCCGGCGGGCGGCGAAGGAGGAGCCGGGGCCCTCCGGGTGGCGCCAGTCGGCCCCGGAGACGGCCCGCCACCACGGGGTCCCGGCCACCGCGGGCGAGGTGGCCGCGAGTGCGCCGGAGAGGAAACCGGCGAAGACGAAGCTGAAGCCGAAGGACTCCGCCTCCGTGACATGGCCGGTGGCCTTCACGAAGGACGCGAACTGCGCGTTGGTGACGGTGGTCGGGGCGATACGGAACGCCCCGACCACCTCCTGACGCACCGGACCCTCGCCGTCCGCCGGGAACCCGTCCGGGTCCTCGGTCCCCATCAGGAATCGGCCGCCCGCGAGGGCGACCAGGTCCCGTACGGCACGCGCCGCCGCCGGGTCCGCCGCAGCGGCCGCCACGGGCGCGGGTTCCGGCCGCCGGGTCAGGGCCAGGACCTCGGCGGAGCTCTCGCGTCCGGGGGTGCAGCAGGGTTCGGGCGGCATCGGTCTCTCCTAGGGGGTGTCCGGTCGATCGGTGTCCGGGTCAGCCGGTGCCGGCGACCGCGCCCGTGGCATCGGCCCTGCCGACCGGCGCGTTGCGGGGGCGCGTTCCGGGGCGGGCCGGGGTGCTCACGAAGGGTCCCCTGTACGTGCGGGGAAGGAAACGTACGCACGGGGGTTCGCGGCGGTCCTCGCGCACCGTCGAACCCGCAGGTCAGACCCTAGAGGTGGGGTGTGGCAGCACCATGGCAGGGCTGTGGCGGCCCCATGGCGGCGCTGTGCCGCGCACGTAACGGGAGTTCGGGGGAGCCGAGCCGTAGCCCGGAGCGGGAGCCGTGGACGTCCGGTGCATGGGTCAGGCCGGCGGATCAGAGCTGGTGGATCCGCTCCTGCTCGAAGGCCAACGGGGACCGCCCGGCCGCCAGGATCCGCAGCCCCGGTGCCACGGTCAGCAGATTCCGTAGCCAGGCCAGGGCGTCCGGGCCGAGTTGCTCCGCGCCGTCCAGGACGAGCAGCATGTCGCGTTCGGCCAGCCACGAGGCGGTGTTCGCCGTCCCTCGGGCCGGTGCGGGCATGCCGGGTACGGAGCCCAGCTCGGCCGTCAGTTCCCGGACCCCGTAGCCGCCGTGCTGCGGGTTCATGGCGACGACGGCCACCCCGTCGTAGAAGTTGGACGCGATCCGCCGTGCGATCTCCCGCACCAGCAGGCTCCGCGGCTCGCGGAAGGCTCCCGCCACGGTCAGCACGCGCCCCCGCCGGACGGCGGTGAGCAGCCGGGACATCTCGGCGGACGTCGCCGGCAGCGTTGCGGATAAGCCTGTTTCCCTCATCGACCCGGCTTCCCCCATGGCCCCGGATTCCCCCATCGGCACGATGCCCCCACTGCATGCGTGACCAAGTGCGGCACGAGGGTTTTTTCGAGCCGCGTGACGACGATTATGCGCCACTTGCGCCGTAAGGCTAGGGGAATGTCGCATTCCGAAGAACGGGTTCGCTGCGGCCCAGGTGGGGACTTCGTACGGGCCGCCGGACGGGCGGCGTAGTTCCCGTGGTCCGTGTGACGTACGTACCCGAACTCCGCGTCCTGGGAACGGTTGTCCGGAAGCCGGGATTGGGCTCTACTGCTGTGCAGCCCCCAGTGGGGGCATATTCGCGGGAGGGACCAGAATGACAGCGGACCGGCGAACGGACCGGCGAGCACGGCATCGTGCGGGCGGACGGGCACAGGGCGCGGGCCGGGCGGCCGGACCCGTCTCGCACCGGCGCCGGCCGGCCTTCCGGGGCCGCAGGCCGCTGCTCGCCACCTTGCTCTCCGCCTTCTTCCTGGTCGGGGTCTGCGCGGCCACCGGAATCGCCTGGGACCCGAGCGACGCGGGTTCCGTGCAGGGGGCCGCGGCCCCCGGCGACCTCCCGGTGGCCACCGCGACCGGCGGCTCGCCCGGCGTGCCCGGCGAGGCCGCCCCGTCACCCGCCCCGCCCCCGGCGCCCACCAAGGGCGCGGCCGCCAAGGGCAACCCCGAGAACGCGGTGGACTCCGGGGCCGAACGCCCCACCGGAGCCCTGCCCTTCGACATGCCCGCGCCGGCCGCCCTGCGCTCGGGCGGAGCGGGCAAGAAGCTGGTGTTCGCCCACTACTTCACCCCCTACCCGCTCTCCCTGGACAACGCGGCCGCGGACCGGGACTACTACACCCGTAACTACCTGAACCCCGACGGCGAGAGCGGGAAGCACGGCCGCTACGGCGGCCTGCTGCGCGACCGGCCGCTGCCCGTGACCCCCAAGAGCGGCGACTGGGAGTACGCCAACCTCCAGCAGGAGGTGCGCACGGCCCGCGCGGCGGGCATCGACGGCTTCACCCTCGACCTGCTCTCCCTCTCCGGCAAGAACTGGGACCGCAGCAACCTGCTGATGGCGGCGGCCCGTTCGGTGGACCCGGCCTTCAAGATCATGCTGATGCCGGACATGACCTCCCTGAAGGCCGACGACCCCGCCGTGCTCGCCGAGGCGATCGCCACCCTCGCCGACGCCTCCGCCGCGCACCGGCTCCCCGACGGCCGCCTCGTGGTCTCCCCCTTCAAGGCGGAGGAGAAGAGCGTCGCCTGGTGGACCGAGGTCATCGCCCTCCTGAAGTCCGAGCACGACATCCGCACCGCCTTCGTCCCGCTCTTCCTCGACTTCGGCGCCCACAGCGACGAGTTCGCCCGGATCAGCCACGGCTTCTCCGAGTGGGGCAGCCGTAGCTACGTCGGCCAGGAGAGCTCCACGCGCGACGTCCGGCGGGCCCACGACATGGGCAAGATCTGGATGCAGCCGGTGTCGGTCCAGGACGCGCGCCCCAACCAGGGCATCTACGACGAGGCGGGCAACACCGCGACCCTGCGCTCCACCTGGACGCACGCCATCGAGGACGGCGCGGACTGGGTTCAGCTCACCACCTGGAACGACTACTCGGAGGGCAGCCAGTTCGCGCCCTCCCTGCACAACGGCCACGCGTACCTGGACCTGACCTCGTACTACCTCACCAAGTTCAAGACGGGCAGCTGGCCGAAGATCGTCCGGGACACCCTCTACCTCTCCGCGCGCACGCAGTTCGCGGACGCCGACCCGACGGGCGACCAGTCGCTGGTCATGTCGCTCCGCAAGGGGAGCGCCCCGCCCCGGGACAAGGTGGAGGTGCTCAGCTTCCTCACCGGGGCCGGAACCGTCCGTACGACCGTCGGCACCGCGCAGGGCGGTTACGAGGCCCCCGCGGGGATCCACGCGCAGCTGATCCAACTGACGGCCGGCACCAGCTCGGCGCAGGTCGTCCGGGACGGGAAGGGCGGGGTGAAGGTCGACCTGCCGTACCGGGTGGACCACAAGGTGGAGGTGCAGGACCTCCAGTACTACGCGGCGACCAGCGGCCGGGAACAGTAGGCCCGCCCGCCTGCCCGTTTGCCCCGCCCGCCCGCCCGCTCGCCGGTCAGTCGGTCGGCGGGGCGAACTCCGGCTGGTCGAGCAGGCGCAGCCAGCTGCCGTCCGGCTGACGGCGGACGACCTGCGCACGGGCGCCGGAGCCGTCCTTCGGCGGGGTCGAGGTCAGCGCGATGTCACCGCTGACCAGCGTCGGCAGCGGCGCCTCCGGCTCGAAGACGGGGCGGCGGGCCAGCACCCTCTCCCACAGGGCCGAGATCGCCTCGCGGCCCACCGTCAGCTCCCCGGGCGGGTACGCCAGCACCGCGTCCTCCTCGTAGAGCGCGGCGACGCCCGACGCGTCGCCGGCGTTGGAACGCTCGACGAACAGGCGGGTGATGTCCTCGGGCCGCATCGCCTTCTCGTACACGACTACCTCCGTGGGATGGGTACGTCCGCTGCGCTTCGTACCTCCAGCCTGATCTTCGGCTGACCAGAAGTCCAACAGATGGATCTTCTGGTCACTAGAATCCACAGTCATGGAACTGAGGCAGCTCGCCTACTTCGTCGCCGTCGCCGAGGAACAGAACTTCACCCGGGCGGCCGAGCGGGTGCACATCAGCCAGTCCGGGGTCAGCGCCCAGATCCGCCAACTGGAACGGGAGCTCGGCGCCGAGCTGTTCGACCGCTCGGCCCGCACCGCCACCCTCACCGCCGCCGGAGCGGCCGCCCTCGCACCCGCCCGCGCCGCGCTCGCCGCCGCCGCGGCGGTGGGCCAGGCGGTGGGGGACGTGGCCGGCGTGATCCGGGGCCGGATCACGGTCGGCATGGTCGTCGGCTGCACCGTCACCCCGCTCTTCGACGCCCTCGCCGCCTTCCACCGGGCCCACCCCGGTGTGGAGATCGCCCTGCTGGAGGACAACTCCGACCGGCTCGTCCAAGGGGTCCGCTCCGGCACGGTCGACGTGGCCCTCATCGGGACCGCGACCGCCACCCCGGCCGGACTGGAAGCCCTCACCCTCGTCAGCGAGCGGCTCGTCGTCGCGGTCCCGCCCGATCACCCGCTGGCCCACCGGCGCCGGGTCACCCTGCGCGACCTCGCCGACCACCCGGTCATCTGCATGCCCGCCGGCACCGGCCTGCGCACCGTCCTCGACCAGGCCTGTGCCGCACAGCGGCTCCAGCCGGTGATCGCCCTGCAGGCGGGGGCCGCGGACGCCATGGCCGACCTCGCCGCGCGCGGCCTGGGCGTCGCCGTCCTCAGCGAGTCGATGGCCGAGAGCTACCGCGACCGCCTCAGCGCCCGCGTCATCGACGACGTCGACATCCCCGCCCTGCTCTGCCTGGTCTGGCGCGCCGCGCACGGCCCCGCCGTGCGCGAGCTGCTCGCCCACGGGCGCCGGGCCTTCGGCGGCGGCGGTCTACCGGAGCCCGCGGCCGCGGGAGATGATCCGAGGGACAGCCGCGCCGCACCCCCGGAGGAGCAGTGACCGAGCCGATACGTCCCGCCGGGTCCGCCCAGGAGTTCCCCGGCGGGCCCGCCCTGTTCCGCCTGGACCCCCGCGTCGCCCATCTCAACCACGGCTCCTTCGGCGCGGTCCCCGTCCCCGTCCAGGAGACACAGGCCGCGCTCCGCGCCGAGGTGCACGCCGACCCCGACGCCTTCTTCGTCGCCGTCCCGGACCGCCTCGCCGAGGCCCGTACCCGGATCGCCGCGCACCTGGGCGCCGACCCCGACGGGATCGCCTTCATCGCCAACGCCACCGAGGGCGCCAACCTGGCCCTGGACGCCGTCCCGCTCGCCGACGGCGACGAGATCCTGGTCACCGACCACGGCTACGGCACCGTCGTCGCGGCCGCCGCCCGCCGCGCCCCCGTCACCACCGTCGCCCTCGATCCCCACCTGCCCGACGAGGACGCCGTACGGGAGACCGTGCTGGCCGCGCTGACCCCCCGTACGCGGGTGGCCGTACTCGACCAGGTCAGCTCGCCCACCGCCCGGATCATCGCCTCCGCCCGGCTCCTCGCGGACCTGCGCGCCCGCGGGGTCACCACCGTCGTGGACGGAGCCCACGCCCTGGGCATGCTCGCCGACCCCCTCGCGGGCGGCGCCGACTTCTGGTTCGGCAACCTCCATAAATGGGGCTACGCGCCCTCCGGCAGCGCCGTCCTGGCCGTCGCCCCGCAGCACCGCCGCCGGATCCGGGCCCTCGTACCGTCCTGGGAGGACCGGCACGGCTTCCCGCGTTCCGTCGAGAACCGCGCCACCGCCGACTACACCGGCTGGCTGGCCGCCCCCGACGGGCTCGACCTCCTCGAACGCCTCGACGCGGCCAAGGTCCGGGCCCACAACAGCGCGCTGGCCGCCCACGGCGCGGCCCTGCTCGCCGAGCTCCCCGGGCTCACCCCGCTCCCGCACGGCGAGGCCCTCGCCATGCGCACCCTGCGCCTGCCGCCCGGGGTGGCCGAGACCCCGGACCGGGCCCAGGAACTGCGCGAGCGGATCGCGGCCGAGCAGGGCATCCGGGTACTGATCTGGCCCTGGCCGGGCGGCGGCGGCATCCGCGTCTGCGGCCAGATCTACAACCGCCCCGAGGAGTACGAACGCCTCGCCGCCGTCCTCCCGTCCTACCTCAGGCGCGCCTGAGCAGGTACGTGTCCATGATCCAGCCCTTGCGGGCGCGGGCCTCGGTGCGCAGTTCCTCGATCTGCCCGGCGACCTCCGCGAGCTTGCCCTGCACCAGGATCTCGTCCGGGGTACCGACGTAGGCCCCCCAGTAGATGTAGAGGTCCTGGTCCAGGTGGGCGGTGAAGGCGTGCCGCGCGTCCAGCATCACCACCACGTCGTCCACGTCCTCGGGCCAGCCCTCGGCCAGCCTGCGCCCGGTGGTGATCTGGACCGGCCGCCCGACCCGGTTCAAGGTGGTCCGGTGCCGCGCCAGCAGCGCCGAGATGCTGCTGATGCCGGGCACGACCTCGTGCTCGAAAGCCACCCGGCCGTGCTCCAGCACCTCGTCGAGGATCGCGAGCGTGGAGTCGTAGAGGGAGGGATCGCCCCAGACCAGGAACGCCCCGGTCTCGCCGTCCGCCAGATCCTCCGCGATGAAGCGCTCGAAGAGCTCGGCCCGCGCACTGCGCCAGCCGTCCACCGTCGGGGTGTAGTCGGCGGGCGTCCGGTCCCGGTCCGGATCGCGGCCCTCCACCAACCGGTGGCCGGGACGGGCGTGCGCGTCGAGCATCGCCCGCCGCAGCCCGGTCAGATCCGCCTTCTCCTCGCCCTTCTCCAGAATGAGGAATGCGTCCGCCGCGCCGATCGCCCTGACCGCCTGGAGGGTCAGATGGTCCGGGTCGCCCGCGCCTATGCCGATCACTGAGAACTTCTTCACGGGGCTATTGTGCCCATCATGCGAGCCGCCCTGTTCGTCACCTGCGTCAACGACGCGCTCTACCCGCGGACCGGCATCGCCGTCGTACGCCTCCTGGAGCGGCTCGGGGTCGACGTGGACTTCCCGGCCGCCCAGAGCTGCTGCGGGCAGCCGCAGTACAACACCGGCTACCGGTACGAGACCGAACCGCTGATGCGGCGCACCGCGCGGGCCTTCGCGGGACACGCGTACGTGGTCACCCCCTCCGGATCCTGCGCCGCGATGATCCGCGAGCACTACCCGCGCATCGGCCGGAAGGCGGCTGCGGAGGGGCGCGGCAGCGAGCTCGCCGACGCGGCCGCCGCGCTCGCGCCGCGCGTGTACGAGCTGACCGAGTTCCTGGTCGACGTGCTCGGGGTGACCGACGTCGGCGCGTACTTCCCGCACACCGTCACCTACCACCCCTCCTGTCACGGCCTGCGCGGGCTGGGGCTCGGGGACCGGCCGCGCCGGCTGCTGGCCGCGGTGAAGGGCCTGGACCTGGTCGAGCTGCCGGGCGCCGAGGAGTGCTGCGGCTTCGGCGGCACCTTCGCCGTCAAGAACCCCGACGTCTCGACCGCCATGGGCACCGACAAGATCACGGCAGCGGCCGGCACCGGAGCCCAGGTGCTGTGCGGCGCCGACAACTCCTGCCTCGCCCACCTCGGCGGCCTGCTCCGCCGCGCGGACAGCCCGATGCGGGCCCTGCACCTCGCCGAGATCCTGGCCGCCACCGAGGAGGAACCGCTGTCGTGAGCGGTACGTACCTGGGCATGCCCCCGTTCCCCGCCGCCGCACGGGAGGCCGTACGGGACGAGGTCCTGCGCGCCAACCTCCGCCGCGCCACGCACACCATCCGCGACAAACGCGCGCGAGCCGTCGCCGAACTCGCCGACTGGGACCGGCTGCGCGCCGCCGGCAAGGCCGTCAAGGACCACACGCTGCGCCATCTCGACCGCTACCTGCTGCAGTTGGAGGAGGCCGTCACGGCGGCCGGCGGCACGGTCCACTGGGCCGCCGACGCGGACGAGGCCAACCGGATTGTCACGGAACTGGTCCGAGCCACCGGCGAACGGGAGGTCGTCAAGGTCAAGTCCATGGCCACCCAGGAGATCGGACTCAACGAGGCCCTGGAGGCCGCCGGGATCACCGCGTACGAGACCGACCTCGCCGAACTCATCGTGCAGCTCGGCCACGACCGCCCCTCCCACATCCTGGTCCCGGCCATCCACCGCAACCGGGCCGAGATCCGCGACATCTTCCGCGCCGAGATGGGCGACTGGGGCCGACCCCCGAATCCCTCGGCGACGACCCGCGGGAACTCGCCGAGGCGGCGCGCCTGCACCTGCGCGAGAAGTTCCTGCGCGCCAAGGTCGCCGTGTCCGGGGCCAACTTCATGGTCGCCGAGACCGGCACGATGGTCGTCCTGGAATCCGAGGGCAACGGCCGGATGTGCCTGACCCTGCCCGAGACCCTGATCTCCGTCGTCGGCATCGAGAAGGTCGTCCCCACCTTCCGCGACCTGGAGATCTTCCTCCAGACCCTGCCTCGCTCCTCGACGGCCGAGCGGATGAACCCGTACACGACGATGTGGACGGGTACCACGGACGGCGACGGGCCCGCCGCCTTCCACCTCGTCCTCCTCGACAACGGCCGCACCGACACCCTCGCCGACGAGACCGGCCGCCAGGCCCTGCGCTGCATCCGCTGCTCCGCCTGCCTCAACGTCTGCCCGGTCTACGAACGCGCCGGCGGCCACGCCTACGGCTCCGTCTACCCCGGCCCCATCGGCGCCATCCTCAGCCCCCAACTACGCGGCACCGGCAGCGAGATCGACGCCTCGCTGCCCTACGCCTCCACCCTGTGCGGAGCCTGCTACGAGGTCTGCCCCGTCGCCATCGACATCCCCGAGGTCCTCGTCCACCTCCGCGAACGGGTCGCCCAGGGCGGCCCGGTGACCCGCGACGGCATCCGCGTCACCCTCCGCCCCGCCGACGGCCACACCGCCGAACGGGCCGCCATGCGCGCCGCCCGGCTGCTCCTGGACCACCCGGGGGCCCTGCGCGCGGGGGAGCGCCTGCTGGCCAGGGCCCGGCGGCTGGCCCCCCGCCGGCTCCCCGGGGCCGGGCGGGCCTGGACCGACAGCCGTGAACTGCCCACCGTGGCGGCGCAGTCCTTCCGCGACTGGTGGGCCCGGGAACGGAGCACCCCGCGATGAGCAGCAAGGACCGCATCCTGGGCCGGATCCGCCGGGCGCTGCCCGACGGCCGGTCCCCCGACGGCCCGTCCGCGGAGATCCCGCGCGACTACCTCCACGTCCACGGTGTCCGCACCCCCGCGGAGCGGGTGGACCTGCTCGCCGCCCACCTCACCGAGTACCGGGCCGTCGTCCACCGCACCGACGGCGAGGCACTGTCCGCACTGCTGACACGGCTGCTCGCCGAGCGGGGCGCCCGGTCGGTGCTCGTCCCGCCCGGCCTGCCCCCGCACTGGCTCCCGGCCGAGGGTCCCACCCGCGTACCCGACCGGGAGGCCTCCACCCCGTACGAACTGGACCGGGTCGACAGCGTGGTCACCGGCTGCGCCCTGGCCGTCGCCGAGACCGGCACGATCGTCCTCGACGGCGGCCCCGACCAGGGCCGGCGCCGCATCACCCTGATCCCGGACCACCACATCTGTGTGATCAAGGTCCCGGACCAGGTGGTGGACTCCGTCCCGCAGGCCCTGCCGCTCCTGGACCCGACCCGCCCCCTGACCTGGATCTCCGGCCCCTCCGCCACCAGCGACATCGAACTCGACCGGGTGGAGGGCGTCCACGGCCCCCGCCGACTGGACGTGATCCTGCTGGCGGCGGCGCCCGGGACACAATGAGGGCATGGCATCGCACATCGCCCTCACGGCCCTCCTCGTCAACGACTACGACGAGGCCATCGACTTCTACACCCGCGCCCTCGGCTTCGACCTCGCCGAGGACACCGCCCGCCCGGACGGCTCCCGCTGGGTCGTGGTCCGACCGCCCGGCGCCACCGAATCCGCCCTCCTGCTGGCCCGGGCCAAGGACGACGCCCAGCGCTCCCGCGTCGGCGACCAGACCGGCGGCCGCGTCGGCCACTTCCTGTACACCGACGACTTCGCCCGCGACCACGCCCGGATGACCACCGAGGGCGTCCGCTTCCTGGAGGAGCCGCGGCACGAGGCGTACGGCTCCGTCGCCGTCTTCGAGGACCTGTACGGCAACCGCTGGGACCTCCTCCAGCCCGCCGCTTAGGTCGTCTCTTCCGGATCGTGTCGGCCGGGCAGCGCGGGCTCGGCCGACACGATCCGAAAGAGACGACCTAACCCGCCAGCCTCGGCGCCTCCCGCGCGGCATCGACGGCCGGGCCCCCGTCCGCCACCCTGCCGGCCAGCCCCTCGGCCCACCGGACCAGGCCCGGCACGTCGACCCCGTACGGGCTCCCGTCCAGCCCCTCAATCCTCCCGGCCCCGCGCCGCAGCAGCCGCGCCCCGCCGACCGTGTTGCCGCGCGCGGCGTGCGTCAACCCGACGGCGAGCTGCGCGAGCCCCCGCCAGAGCGGGGCCGCGGCCTCGGGCCCCGACTTCCAGGCGTCCTCGAACACCTCGTGCGCGTGGAACGGCATCCCGGCGTCCAACAGCCGCTGCGCCTCCCGCAGGGTCTCCCCGGGGGAGCGCACCACCCCCTCGGGCTGCCGCCCCACCCCGGCCTCCCCGTAGGCGAGCGGCCGCCCCAACCCATCCCTGGGCCGCGCGCTGCGCGCCCGCCCGTCGACATCCCGATCCCGTGCGTTCACCACCCCATCCTGCCCCTTGCCGATTACCCGTGCATGCACACCCCTCGGCGTGGGGTAATGTTCTGCATGTGCCGCCGGGCAGGGGGAAACCCCAGGTCGAAGGCACAACGGGACGTGGCGCAGCTTGGTAGCGCACTTGACTGGGGGTCAAGGGGTCGCAGGTTCAAATCCTGTCGTCCCGACTAGAGGTTCGCCTCGTAGTCGCAGATCGGAGCCCTATCTCACTTCGGTGAGGCAGGGCTTTCGTTCGTTCTATGGGCTGTCGTGTCACATTTCGTCACAGACCTGGTGGATCTTCCTCAGGCGGCGAGCAGCTCCCCAAGCTTGTCCGAACCAGCCTTGAGGCTCTGCGGGTCGGGGTGAACATAGACCCGCTTGGTGAAGGACAGATCGCTGTGTCCCGCCCACGCGGAGACCACGGTGTCGGGCACGCCGTTGTTGGCCATCCACGAGAGGCATGCGTGCCAAGCGTCGTACAGACGTACCTTCCGCACGCCGACCTCGGCCATCAACCGGTGGGCCTCGCGACGCAGCTTGTCCGTCTTGAAGGGCCGACCCAGCTCGTCAACGACCACGTAGCCGCTGGCCTCGTACCCTTCCCCCGCAGCGAGCTTCTCCTTCGCTTGACGAGCCCGGAGGGTCGCGAGCGCTGCAAGCAGTGGCTTGGGCAGGGGAAGGACGCCAGGGTCATTGTATGATCGGGATCTGTCCGGGTTGATCACGTGAGGCCGAGAGCCGTCAGCGGTCGGCGGTAGTCGCGGCTGGTGCGTC
>NZ_JBGBPT010000092.1:0-36519 GCF_041106355.1 Streptomyces sp. BF23-19
CCATCACGAACGGCCGAATCGTCACACCGGTCACGGCTGACCAGAGGACTTCAACAAGATCCTGTTACGAGCTCTTAGGGGCAGCGACCTCAGCGGAGTGCACTGGTCGCAGCACACTCAATGGCCCCTGGTCGTAGACGTCGAAGCGCTCAAGACCCGCTCGAAGGAGACGCCACCCGGAAGTGGAATCTGGATCATCCGGTCCGGAACCACAACCGTCCGCGATCTCGCCGATCTGACATGAGGACTCCGCGGAATAGATCCGGCGTTTGCGGGGTGACGATCCTGCTGGCCACGGAATAAGCCGGCAGGATCGATGACAGCGTTCTTACCGGCACCCCGTGTTCTGGACGGTCACAGGCCGATCCCTTCGGTGGCGGCGTCTTCCCACTTCTCGCCGTCGGCGACGTACCCCCAGAACACCGCGCTCTTGGCCGACCAGCCTCCCTGGGCACGGAGCTTCTCGGCACGCTTGCCCTGGGCGGCGTGGTCCTCGACGGACAGCCGCTCCTGCCCGCAACCGACCAGATGGGTGCGCACATCCGCGAGCACCACGGACGGCACGGTGAAGACCGAGTCGGCGCCCGTCCTTGTTGCCTTTCGCCTCGCCGGCCCGCGGCGTAGTGTCTCGGCGGCGAGGGCCCTGCCGCGGCGCATGGTTGGCCGAGTTGGCTCTTCTGTGGGTGTTCCTCCGGCCTCATTCTTTAGCTTGAACATGGCGCATCTGATCGTCATGGGCCCCTAGGGGAAGATGGAGATGATATGTCCTTTCGGAGACGACTGGCCGTCTCAGCGGCGGCTTTGACGCTCGCCGGTGTTGGGCTGGTGGCTGTGCCCGCGACCGCTTCGGCCACGCCAGCACCTGATCTGGGGAACTGCCGCTCCAAGAACTTGACAGGGTCCCTGGGGCATAAGGGCAAGGAGATCTGGTGCACGGGAGGCACCTCCTACTACTACGGTGCGGTCCTGTGCCACAAGCTGGACGGCAGCGGCTACGAGTACTGGCACTACGGCCCGGTAGTAGGTCCCGGGGCGAAGTCCACAGCGTGGTGTGACTACGGGGCCAGCGCAATTAACTTTAGCGTCATCCCCGTCTAAGGGCTGTCCCGTAACTGATCTTTGAGTCGCCTTGGGCAGGGTCGGTCGCGATGCGGTCCGCTTGCCTATCCGGCGAGGGTGAGGTTGTGCATGCGGGCGATGCCGAGCATCGCGTGGTGGACGCCGTCGCCTTTGAGGCGGCAGTCGCGGAGAATCTTCCAGGTCTTCATACGCGCGAAGACGTGCTCCACGCGGGCCCGGACCTGCTTGTGGGATGTGTTGTGTGCTTCCTTCCAGTCGGGAAGGTCTTCGCCTTTGCGGCGGCGGTGGGGCATGACGAGTCCGGTGCCGGGATAGCCGCCGTCAGCGATCGTGGTGGTCTTGCCGACGGCAGCTTTGGCGCCGGATTCCTCCCACGCCTTGCAGTCGTTGCGGTTTCCGGGCAAGGGCCGGCCGACCATGACCACGAGTCGGGTGTCGGCGTCGATGACGACCTGGTGGTTCGTGGAGTACCTGTAGTTCTTCGACTGCGCGGCGATGGCGTGGTCACGGGTGGGCACCAGGGTGCCGTCCACGATGAGCACGGCATCCTTGGCGAACCGTTTACGGGGCTGGAGCGCGAGAATCGGCCCGAGGTGGCCACTGATGCGGCCGACCGCGGACTTGGAAACCCCAAACAGCGGCGCCAGCTGGCGCAGGGTCAGGTTCGTGCGCCAACAGGCGGCGACCAGCAGCACACGATCCTCCAGTGGCAGGCTCCAGGGCCGGCCCTTGCGCACTGGGTCCGCACCTTCGCGCCGCAGCGCGGCGATGAGCCTGCTGAACTGACGCGAGCTCAGCCCGGTGAACGGGACTATCCAGGACGGCTCCGACGCCGTGATCACACCAGCCACTGCGAGATGGTTACACGGTCCCCACAAGTGCCGGCCCGCGGGATTCAGGATGGGGCTCGCTGTGGTTCCACAGCCTTGAGTAGGCACTCGCGGTCATCCACGCTGAGTAGTCCGTCCGGAAGACTCTCGTCCTCCAGCAACGCGCGCAGCTCAGAGGCGTGTGTGGCGAACGCGGCCCTGCACCATTCCCGTTCCGGGTGATCGCACTCGTTGCCGAAGAGCCCCGCCTGGCCTTCGTCGACAGGTCGAGACAGCTCCGCGACATAGGCCAGAGTTCGAACAGTCCGGGGCACACCGCGATGTCAGGGACGGCTGCCAGGCGGATCAGGAAGGGCAAGGCAGTCGGCATGGCCGCGCTCAGGTGAAGAATGCTGTTAATCAAGACGTTGCCCAGCACGCGCAGGGCCTCGGGGCCGGCGGCCTGATCGAGGAGCTCGCGGAGCAGGACCGGGATCCCAGCGGGACAACCGGGAATCTAGCAGGAGAAACACACGAACCGGAATGCCCGGCGTGCGGCCGCGCCAGCCGCTGGCCCTCGGCCCTGAACGTTGGTGCTTCTCCCCGTAGCCCTCCAACGGGTGCTTCGTGAAATTGCGGTGACCGGGCCAGCTGTCGGGGTCCGGGGGATGCCGGCACAACGTGCCGGCCGGGCCGGACGCTCGAACAGGACGGCGCGCTGGGCGAGCCGAAGTCGCTGGCCTGGCTGCGCAAGCGGGTCGAGAAGATGCTCCCGAAGATCGACCTGCCGGACCTTTTGTTCGAGGTCCACTTCTGGACCGGATTCCTCGACGCCTTCGTGCACTTGGGCGACGGCACCACCCGCATGAAGGACCTGTCCACCTCGGTGGTCGCGCTGCTGGTCTCGGAGGTGTGCAACATCGGCATGACCCCGGTCACCAACCCCGGCCACGAGGCCCTGACCCGCTCCCGCCTGGTCCACGTCGACCAGTTCTACCTGCGCGCGGACACGATCGCCGCGGCGAACGCAGCTCTGATCGAGGCCCAGTCCGAGGTGCCGATCGTGCAGTTCTGGGGGGACGGGCTGCTGGCCTCGGTCGACGGACTGCGGTTCGTCGTCCCCGTCCGCACGATCAGCGCAGCGCCCTCGCCGAAGTACTTCGGGTTTAGACCGTGTCCTATGTGCGGTGGCGGTCGAGGTGTTCGCGGCGATCGTCGGGGGGTGTTGACGGGCTGCTGCCGCTTGGAACGCCTGGCCGGGCGGGCGCCGGCCTCCAGGACGCGCAGCGCCCGCTGCGCGGACTCCAGATGGCTTGGCGTCCGCGGCAAGACCGGATGGGTCCAGGCGTGCGCAGCGGGCCAGGGCGGAGGCCAGGCGGGCGGTGGGGGTGTGGATGTCGCCGAGTTCTGCAGGAGTACGCCCTCGGCACCGTGTGCGCCGCTGTTCCCATCCCGACGGGCACCGAACCGGAATGCGTGGCCCTCTCCCTGCCCACCCCCGCCCCCCCACAAGCTCCGGCAGGCCGCCGGCGTCCTGCGCAACGAAGCCATCGCCGTCCTCCTGGCCCTCCTTGTCGGCGGAGCCAACCCCACCCCACCCCGTGAGACCGCAACTCCCGAGGTCGTGATCCACCGTTAGCCGCTCTGCGGGCGCCGCCTTGCCGCGGCGCCTCGGGGTGCGGCCGGAGGGGGCGGGTGGCTGCCGCTGGCGCCGGACGGGCTGTGCCGGTACGGCGCGGAGTGGAGCGCGACGAACCTCCGCCGGGGGCCGGCGGTGGCCGAGACGGAGCGGGACCGGCTGCTGGACATCACGGCCGGTTGCGGCGGCACGGATGTGGAGTTCACCCCTGCTCCGTAGGTCAGCTGGGAGCGGAGGGCCGCCATGTCGACGGGTGGCGGCCCTCCGTCATGCTCCGGATGGCGTCGCGTTCACGTCGCCTGTGTCCGGGGGCCTCTCCGGACGCGCCGCAGCGTCCCGGGCCTGACCGCAGCATCTCCGGGCGGATCCAACCGAAGGCGTTGTTGGGTTGCCGTGGGGTGGGCCGGTACGCGGGCGGGGCAGGGTGGCCGGCAGGAACGCGTCGGAGGGCGGTGTGCTGGTGGAGTGGGACTGGTGGACGGTGGAGTTCGGGGACGTCCACGCGGGCGCCGCGGGGGTCCTGATCGGCGGGGGTGAGCCGGGCCGGTGTACTTCGATGTCGGGAGCGGTCCGAACGTGCCGTCGACGACGCACTGGACGGCATACGACGGCCGCTCGCGCCGTCCGCGCGCGGAGGCTCTGCGGGCGGTGTGCGCGTGCGGCTGGCGCGGCGCCGCGGAGTACCCGCTGGACTGGGCGACGATCGGTGACCGGCCGCTGTACGAGGCGGACGTCGACCTCGCCGGACCGCTCGCGGACTGGACGGCGCACCTGTCCGTCGTCCGCGACAGGGCGGTGCCGCTGCCCGAGCCGCCCGTGGCATCGAAGAGCAGCTAGTGCAGGGTGGTGAGGCGATCGGTAGCCATCAGGTCGTCCTCTCGTCGCTGGGGCGGAGCCGGCGGGGCACCGGAGGAACAGGCCACCCGCGCCAGGCCTATCCCCCTGCCCTGGAGCCGACAGGCGACGATCTTCGGGCGGTGAGGCCATGCGTCCACCCGTCCGAGTGACAGCTCCTCTCCCACAACGGGAAGCCCATAAGGAACTGCGGCAGGCACGGCACGACCGTGTACCCCATGAGCAACCTCTGGGGGCCGCCTACCGCAGAACATGACCCCGCTGGGTATCGCTACTGGTCGAACGATCCTCCCCGAAGGCCCCTACCGCCAAAACTCGGACGGTTCCAGTCCCAAAGGCCGCGGGTCAGACACCGGTCGCGGCCCTGGTGACCTCGTCGGCCAGGGCGGCAACAGCGGCTCGATCAGTGCCCACAAGTCGTCGTCCACGATCCACGGCCGAGTGCTCACGCCACCACGAACGGCCGAATCGTCACGCCGATCACGCCCAACCAGGACATCTCACCAAGATCCTGTTACGAGCTCTTAGGGGGTGATGCGCATGGGACCGCCAGGCTGCCCGTGGTCGCCGTTGCGGAAGGCGGTTTCCAGGTCTTGGGCCGTCATGTCTCCGGGGGCGGGAGGAGCCTCATGGCGCTCGACGGAGGGGCTGGGCGGCTCGGCCATTGCGGTGGCTGCGGCGATGCCAGCTGCGACCAGGGCGAGGGTGGTTGCCAGGATGCGGGTCCGCTTGCTTAAGGCCATGAGGGTCTCCGTTTCGGGCGGGTCCGGCCGGGGCCGTGCGGGCGGGCCCGGCCGGCGGCCTGTCTACCGTACGGCGTTGTAGACGGATACGGCCTGCGATCCGTGCTCGGACGAGAACATCCGGTTGTCGAGCCAGCCGCCGCTGCTGTTGGTGTAGCGGTGGCTGTTGACGCCGACGATCTGTGCGTTGCCCGTGAAGTTCTTGACCATGGGGCCACCGGAGGCTCCGCCGCCCATGTCGCAGTTCATCTGGAGGCGCTGGTCGAGCGGGTTGAAGTTGGAGGCGTCGACCGTGGGGCCGGTGCAGTACCGCATCTTGTCGTCGGCGAAGTCCGAGTCGGGCCGGTTGTAGCCGTTGGCGGGGTAACCGATGGCGAAGACGAACGAGTTCTCGGGCGAGTTGCTGCGGAACTCGTAGCCGTACGCGCCGACGATGTTCTGGATCTTCGCGCCGTTGTCGGCCGGCTTGAGAGTGATCGCCGCCATGTCGGAGTACCGCACGTCGGTGTCCTTGATCCAGGACGTGGGCACGTAGGAGGCGGCCTTCTCCCAGACACCAAACGGGATGTTCGTGCCGTCGTAGCCGGGAACGAAGACCATCTGCTTGTGGTAGCCGTTCCCGGTCTTGCCAGTGTGTACGCAGTGTGCGGCCGTCCAGAGCGTCGTCTTGTTGTTGTGGTTGATGACGGAGGCCGTGCACCGGTAGGTCCCGCCGTTGGCGTGTTCGTAGAGCAGGAACCCGGTGGCCCGCCACGGCCACTGTCCGGGGGCCGGAGACGTCAGGGACCGCGATACGTCCGTCACAGCCGACGGTCCGAAGCCTGCCCGCCGGTTGGCGTCCGCAGGGAGGACCGCGTCGCCCGCGATGGAGACGTCCGGGCTGGTCGGCTTGTTGGCGGCTTGCGGGGCGAGGTCGGCCGGCTGAGGAGTGCCGCTGTCTGCGGGGCGCGACATGACCTCCCGGATGCGCTCCGGAGTCCAGAACGCCTTCGCCTCGCCCGGCTTCGCGGTGGAGCGCTCCACGGTGACGCCAGGGAGAGACGGGCTTGCGGATGCCGGTGGGGATGCTTGCGCGGCGCTGCCAGCCGCGATCGTCGCGAGAGAGAATGTGAGTGCTGCAACTACCTTGATTCGCAAGGGAATTCGCATGCAACCAGAGCAGCATCCGGGACTGCGTGCATCGCCGGTGGCTGGTGCGGTGTGTCCGATTCCGCTCGCATGTTGTCCCAAAAGGCTCCCGGACGGAGCGACTCCGGGCCCGGAACGGCGAAGCCGCCACGGTCGGACAGTCTCGGTCATGGGCGCCGCTTGCCGCCCTGGCGAGAAACGAACCTGCGCCCTCCACCTCGTCAGGGCCGGCCCAGCCGCTCTCCGATATCCCTGATGAGGTCCGTGATCGACTCCGTGTACGAAGGGCAGGTACAGCCACGCACGAAAGGGGAGCCGGTGGGTAAGGCATCGTCGGGGAAGCGACCGGCTCTGCCTCGCCCTGCGATCTCCTTGCCGTGAGCCCCCGGGACCCGTCGGTTCGCTCCTTCCCGCACGACCCACTGCGCAAGGTCCTCCAGGCCCCGCTGGAACGCTCGCTGCGCCTCGCTCCGACCCTTCGCCGCAAGGCAACACCGGCGCCAGGTCGCCGAGCAGGATCGCGCCGCTCGCGCCGAGCCTGCTCGCGTCCGCCCGCCATACCGGGCGGCCAAAGCGCGGTGGGCGGTGGGCCGGCCGCGGCGGGTTTCACTCTCGGCCAGCGGATCGTCTAGCCGGACGCCATCGGGGCGGGCCTCCGCCCGACGCCGGGAGCGGCTCCCCGATGAAGCTACGGAACCCGCCAACCGCCGGCGGCTCGGCCGCGCCGCCCCTCGCCCTTGGTGGGGCCCGCGCTGCTGCTGGTGCCCCTCAACGCGGCGGGGCTGGCCTGATACCGGTCCTCGCGCTTCGGCGTGCCCTGGTTGGCCGCCAGCGGTGGTTTCGCCTTCCCCTTGTATCGCGAGTTGAGGGCTGGGTCGCTGTGGGCGCACGCTGCGGAAGGCATTGTTCTGTGATCGTTCGACGCTCTGCAGATCGGCGGCATCGAACTGCTGCAGTTGACTGCCCCGGGGCCGGACCCCACCCGGCGGCCGCCTGTCGGCCGCACGTACGCCGTGGTCGGTGAAGGAGAGAGCGTCGTGCGTCTCGTCTCCTGCGCCTCCTTACACGCCGCAGGGTGTGGTGTTGTTCTTCAGGGAGTGGGTGGTGTCGTTGAGCTGGTAGGAGCGCAGGTCTGCGATGGTGCCGCCATCGGCTCCGACGCATACATGGCGGCCGAAGTAGTTGTCCTTTTGGTAGACCCTCGCGGTGCGGCTGCTGTTGTTGATGACCGAGCTGCCCTTGCCGCGGATGTAGTCCGGCAGGTGTCGGACCGAGCCGTCGGTCGCTCGTTTGACGTAGGGCTGGCCCTCGAAGTGGATCTCGAGGTAGATACATACGAATCCGCGCGGGCACTGGATCTGGTCTCGGGGAGCGGTGACGGCCGAACTGGTCGGCGCAGGCCGGGCCTGGACAGGGGTGACACCGCCAAGCACCGCTGCCAGAGCGACGGTCGTACCGGCGATCGTGAGAATCCTGGCAACGTGCATGTACTGAATCCTCCGGTTGGCTTCTGTCGTGCGGAGCAGCAGACGCCGCACGGTTCGGCGCCCAGGCCCCGCCGCAGCTGGAAGCCGCAGGATGCCGTGTGATTACCCAAAGCGGTAGTTAATTTGCATACAGCCCCAACCGGGCTGGATCACAGGGAGCGCACTGCTTGCGACTGTGCGCCGCGAGTGCCTCAGTGCCGCGGCGGTCCCGTCTGTACGACGGCGGTGCGGCGGGCGGTGGTGAGCGAGCGGTGCTCGTGCTGAGGGGTCGCGGAGCGAACGGCGCGGCCGCTCTTTCCCATGGAAACGGCGGCTGGTCGGTGGCTTTGATCGTCGGGTGCGGGCGCCGCCTGTCACCGAGGCCGGCGGAACCTGGAGTTGGTATGCCGGGTAGTCGGGTCGAGACTGGGGTTCGCGTTCGCCGTGCTCGCCCCACACGGGGTCGATCTCGCGCGGCATGCCCGTCCTGTCGTGCGCGTTTTCGACGCGGTAAATGATCATGACCTGCGGTAACGGCTTACGGTGGCCGGGACCACGCGCTCTGCGCGAGTAGTAACGGTGGCTCTGCTACCAAGGGGAGGCGCGGCCCTGCGGGCCGCGCTGTAAGGAACACATGTATCTGCACGTCAAACAGAAAATCGTCACACTCCTCACCGTCTTGTGCCTGACCGTTGCTGCGGGCGGCACGGCTGCGGCAACCGAACCGCCACCCGAAAGTGAGTCCACCCTCCTGGAGATAGCAGCCCGGGTGGCGCAGTACTCGAAGTGCAGGGAGCTACCGCTCCTGGAACGGCCGAAGTGCGCCAAAGAATTCGCCATCAAGTCCGTGAAGATCGGTCTCGGCGTAGGCACGTTCCTCTATGTGTTCCGAGAATCGATGGAGGACGGCGGCGCGTCCTTCGCCGAGCTCGAGAAGGAGGTGGAGGCGCTCAAGAAGCTCGAACCCCTCATCGTGATGGACCCGCACACGGACGCGGAGTCGGACCCGAGGAAGAAGCTGGAGGTGCTGAAGCAGTTCGTCAAGACGTACCAGGCCGCCAGGCCGAACCTGGACAAGCTCCGCACCAAACTGGTCATGGTCGCGCGTGCCACCGGCCCCCAAGCTGATTCTGCCGTGCTTCTCGCAGCGCTCACCGCTTCCACGTACTTTCCCGCAGGGACCCCCCAACCGGAGGTCGTCGCGAGCGGAGAATTCGGAAAGTGGATCGATGACGTCCTCGGTGCCCTGGACCAGGCAAACCGGGGCATGGACCAGATGAACGAGGCCCTCGATGAGATGAACGGCATCATGGTCGATGTCAACCAGAGCATCGACGGAATCAACCAAGGCCTGACCCAGGCCAACCGGGGCATGACCAAGCTCAACGCGGGCCTGGGCCAGATGAACGAGGGCCTGAAAGGTACGAACACGGCTGTCTCCGGCTTCACCAAGGCCGCCGAACAGATTCTCGTGGCGCCGAACTTCATCGACTTCAACTTCGACCACATCGCCCCACGTCTCGGCCTTAACCAAGTCCCGCCCGAGGTACTGGCCGAGCAGGAGCGGAAAATGGGCATGCTGCTCAACCTGCTGCCCGGCGTCGGCAACGGCAAGGGCATCATCGAAGCCATCACCGGCAAGGACATGACCACCGGTGAGAAGGTGAGCGGCATCGACCGCGCCTTGGGCGGCCTCGTCGTCCTGCGCTGGATCAAGGTCGGCGGCAAGCTCGTACCCGAGGTCATCCGCAAGGCCCGCAAGGGCGCAAAGACGTGCGACAGCTTCCCAGCAGGTACGCCAGTGCTGATGGGCGACGGCGCTACCCGCCCCATTGAGCGGATCGAGATCGGCGACACCGTCCTCGCGACCGATCCCGCGTCAGGGACCACCGGTCCGCGCCGGGTCGAGGCCACGATCTACACCCCCGACGACCGGGACTTCACCTCCATCACCCTGCGCCCGCAGGACGGCCGAGGTTCCCTCACCGCCACGGACCACCACCCGTTCTGGGCGGAAACCCGTAAGCAGTGGACCGACGCCGCCGACCTCAATACCGGCGACACCCTGCGCACCCCGGACGGCACCACGGTCGAGATCGAAAAGGTGACCCGCTGGAAGGACCTCCAGCCGGCCTACAACCTGACCGTCAACGACCTGCACACCTACTATGTGCTGGCCGGCACGACACCGGTACTGGTGCACAACGCTTCATGCGGCTTCATCCCCGGTGCCGTCCCCGACGCCGCAGCCATCAATCGTGGTTCGCTGGTGAAGCTCAAGGACAAGCAACTGAAGGAGGCCCTCGAGAAGCTTGACGAGGACCCGCACCGCTTCAAGGCCGACTGGGTCGGGGAGAATATGATGTCGCGATTCGACGCCATGCGTGACGCCGACAATCGGATCATCCTCGTGAGCAAGGACGGCAAGATCTTGGTTCCGACGAATTACAAGTACAAGCCATGAGTGCATTCCGTATATATCTCAGAGTGGTCAGTGAGTCCTTGCAGCCGGAGGAAATCTCCATGAAGCTGGGGGCGGAGCCCGACGAGTCGACATCAATCGGAAGCCGCCGGCGTCCCCAGTCACCACCGCGGTCCCACGCGACCTGGATCCGACGCGTCGGCACAACGGGAGGCGACGCCCGGCCGGAGGACATGGAGCCGGTGCTCCTCGGGTGGGGTACGGACCTCGCTGCCGCCCTCGGTCGACTCGTAGACTCAGGGGAAGCTGCCGTCACCCTGGACATCGTCCAGGAAATAAGAGACCTGGACGACCCACAGCAAAAAGGCATCTTGCTAGGAGCCGACCTGCTTTCCTGGATCGCGGCAGCCAAGGCATCGCTCGATATCGATCAGTACATCTATCACGAGTGTGGCGACGAACCGGACGCTGCTCACCCGTAGGGGTTGGAGCCCCCCGTGGACGACGTCGGGCCCCGGGAGTGGGGTGCCCAGGCCCTCCCGGGGCCCCGGCCGCGGTGAGTCAGTCGGCCGCCGGAGCCGGGGGTGGGGGCCTGGTGTTACAGGCGTCGGCGAGGAAGTCGGCGTCGCAAACCGGTGTCGGCCGCCGGCCCGAGCAGGCGACGGGTGCAACCGCGCCGCACGTGCCGTCCGCTCCGAAGGAGGCCCGCCGCCACCAGGCGCAGCCCGGCGAGGGGCCCGCCGATGCTTAGCGGTGACGAACGCGTACGAGTCACACGGCGGCGTTCGCCTTGGTGGGGCTGCTCTGGACCTGGCCCAGGTCGATCGCAACAAGCCAGTGCCGGTGGGCGGCGTGGTCCGCCACGGGATCGCGTACGTGGGTCCGGGCGAGGCCTGCGTCTGCGCGCGGCACGTGGGGTCCGCCATCGGCCGGGGCGCCGGGAACCGCGTGCGGCCACCGGCGCCAGGGTGCGAAGAGGGGTCGTGCTCATCCTCGGTGGGATGAGCACGACCCCTCGTGCGGAGGCTCAGGTTCTCCGCGATGACCGGTCTGCTGGTCTACTGCCGGACGAAGGGCTCGCTACCCTCCGGGGCATAGGCCATGTCCAGCTCTGCCTGACCTTGATCCGTGGAGTACAGGAAGAACAGGTCGCACGTCGGGCCACCGGCGGCGGCCGTCAACGTGACCTCCGTAGCCGGCCCGACGGAGTCCAGATGCCAGGGTCGCCAGGTACCGGTGAACTTCGTGTCGGCTGACCACGACCCCTTGTGACACACGCTGGGAGGCAGGCTCACCTCTCCGAGCGCACCGTCCTTGAGGAACTGGATCGTGCCCAGGGTCGGCGACTTCCAGGACCCGACGACCTGCCGCGCCCTGTCCTCGTCCGTCTGCACGGTGCAGGACACCGCCAGCGGTAGGACGGCCACCAGTGAGCCGATCAGGAAACGGACGCCACTCCTCATCCGACAACTCCCTTCTGGAACGGGTTACTCGAAGTCACTGGGTCGGGCATAGTTCCCACTTGTCATGTAGTTCTTTGCCTCCCTGGTGATCGCGTCCCTGAGCTGGGACTCCGAGGCCCCGGGGTTGGCTGCGGCGATCTTCTCGCCCATCTGACGGCCGTACTCGTTGTTCACGAGGTCCGAGAGGTGATCAGCATAGTTGTGGCCTTCCCGGTCGCCGTACGCCTCGGTTGCGGCACTCGTGCGCAACCGAACGGCCACCGTGCTGGTGCTCGTTCTGTGGCCGCTGATCATTGAGCGGGCCGCCGGCGTACTGGTGGGCCGGCTCCTCGGAGCCGACAGTTTGCTTGGCGTGCTTCCCTTCGCGGCCGCGCGGGCAGTCATGTCGGGGGCCCCCGACACCGGCGATGGCGCAGATGCCGCGCTCGAACGGACGCTGCTCGGCAGCGGGCTCGACCCTTGGACCGGAGTGGTGGTGCATGCCCTGTTTGCCTTCGCCATCGGATCCGCAGGAGCCTGGGCCCACTGTCGGCGCGACGCAGCGTAGACGGGGCGCGATCTGCCCGACCGGCGAGTACGTCAAGCTCACTCAGCTTCGATGCCGGGGCCGGGGCGGGAGCGGGCGGTCAGGAGCCCGCCCATTCCACGCCCAACTCAGCGAGCGCGGCCCGCTGTGCCTGGTCGAGCTTGTCGCGTCTGCTTTTGGTGTTGCTCAACCAGATTCCGAGCTTCACGGTGTGCTCCTGGCCGTCGATGACTACGGCCTCCACGTGCCCCCTGGGGACCGTCGCCGAGCCCGTACGTGCGATGTACTGCTGGAGGGCTGGCAAGACCGGACCGGAATGCTGCGGAGCCCATGCTGGTGGACTTCGCCCCCGCCTTGGCTGGCGTCTTCCGCGCGCGGTCGGTCTTCTGCGGCCCTACGCCCATCTCGCTGAGTCGGCGTTGCTGTTCCGCGTTCAGCCGGTCCCAGCCCCGCCGCTGCGAAGCGAGCCACCGGCCGACGTCCTCGCCGTGTCGGGTCACTCCCGGCACGATCGCGGTCGGGCGCGCACCGGAGGCGAGGAGCTGGGCGAGGTAGGCGTAGTAGCGTTGCCAGTCCACCGTCCACCCCAGCGTCCCCGGGTTCCAGTCCTGGTCGATGGCGGTGAGCGCGGCGGCCCGCCGCTGCGCCCGTTCGGGGTCCTTGCCCAGTCCGCCGGGGCGGCGGATGTTCGTGGGGTACTGCCCGATCGCGATGTCGAGGATGGTGGCGCCCCGCGGAGCCGCGAGGGTGCGGCGCCTCAGTTCGACGTCGCAAGGTTTCTCATCAAGGTGGCATAGAGATTTCCTGGTCACTATGAATATGTCGTGACATCACTTGCGATGGTGTGTGACATGAAGTGAGAAACTCCAAGACAACTTGGCGAGACGTCCTAATTGAACTGTCCGATGACCTGCGGATTCTTCTTGTTCCTTGCGTGTGTTGTGCGCTGGCATCGACGTCACTCAGACACCCCTCTTCACGGGGGTCCGCGGCACGCAACTCGCTGGCAGAGCCTCACTCATCGAGTGCGGGCCACTCACCGCCCGCCACGGCGACCGGCACCCCTTCACCGACACCGTCACCTACCTCCACCAACGCACCGCCGACCGCATCGGAAGCCTCACCAGACTCATCCGACAAGCCGCCATCACCGCCATCGGTGACGGCACCGAACGCATCACCAAAACCGCCCTGGACACGATCCGCTCGACCACCACGCCGAAACCCGCCAGCCACGAACCCGCACCCCGCCCCGCCGAACACCCCACTGACCTGTACAAACACTTCCACAGTTCAGAAGTGCGCCCTACGCTCATCTAGCCGCACTTCACCACGCCCCTGTCCCGGGCAGGACCGGCAGCCGTCCTCAGCACGGTCTTTCCGGCCGCCTTGAGGACACTCGCATCAGAGGCTGCAGTCAGCGGGTCCCGAACCACCAGATCAGCGTGGCGATCACAGATGATCCGACGGCAGCGCCGGCTCCGCGTACGGCGGCGAACAACGCCGTACGGCCGAGACGGCACATCGTGCGCCTCTTCATTCGATCGTTCCGGTTCATTCCGATGCTCCCTTGGAGGTCGTTGCCCGGCTCCGCTTGCCGGGTGCTGACCCGAGGTTCCAGCGCTAACGAGGCTGGTGTCCGAAAGGGCGGACGCTCCGGACAATCGACCTCTAAGCTTGCAGGTCAGCGAGGTGTCCGCCGAGGTCGCTACGGACACGACGGACAGCCACCGGGAGCACGGATGCCGGATCCGGCGCAGGAACTGAGTGAGCAGCTACGTGCTCTCGAAGCACGGGCGAGGCGTGCCCGGAAGGCTGCGGGGCTGCCCTGTTCCAGGCGGGAGGCCGCGCGCGAGACGGTGCGGACGCCGTACGCCGTTAGGTTCCAGGCGATCACCAGCTGGCTTGCCGCTCCACCGGCGCGCGCGACGGTGCCCAGCCCCGGCAGTAGCGAGCACTTCCTCGCCCTGGTTCGGGTCTGGAGTGGCTGGGCTGGGGAACAGCCGAAGGAGCGGTACTGGCGGAACCTCCTGGAGGAAGCCCAGCCATCAACGGCGAGAAGCAGCCAGCGGCTCGCCTCTCCGACGGACAATCGCCCAAATGCAGATGGGCACGAAGCTACGACGGATACGAAACGAGAGAGGGCGCTGGGGCTCGCAGGGCGGCGTTCCCTCGCCCGAAGGCTTACTCGCTTGAGCAGTACGCCAGGGGACCGACGGGACCATGTTCTCGAATGGCTTCTTGCTCATGAGCAGGCCTTCGGGGAGGTTCCGTCCGGCAGTGTTCGGGTGCTGGTGGCGCCCATGGGTGCAGGCAAGAGCGAGGAAGCCGAGCAGTGGTGGTCTGCAGGATTGATACGGGCCCAGGCGGACGCCACTGTGGCGGTACCGGTGTGGCTGGAGGCGCGGGACCTGGAGCAGCGCCAGCTCGAAGCGGTCCTGAGCATGGATCTGGAGCAGGAATGCCGGATCGTCATTGACGATCTGGACCGGCTGAGTCCGTGGGATGCCCACGACGTGCTGGCCCAGGCACGGCGGCTTGTTCTGACGTGGCCTCGCCTCAGTGTTCTCGCAACGACTCGGCCGGGGGCGGGTGAGGTAGACGAGCGGGAGCGTATCGAGGTCGCCCCATGGCCCATTCAGCGCGGTCTGGAGTTGCTCCGCATGATCATGGGCGATCCGGTCTTCCACGCCATCAAGGAACACGAAACCCGACAGCTTCTTACGAGTCCCCTACTGGTCCACGCCTTGGCAAGCCGATTGCGGGCCGGCGGTGACGTAAATGTATCTACGCAGGACTTGCTCGCTGGTCTGGCGAGCTCCGTTCTTCGGCAGCAGCGGCGGCCCGTCAAGGATGCGGTGTGGGACGGCCTGGTACGACTCGCCGCCCTGGTCATGGACTCAGCCGGACAAGTCCGGGCCTCCTCGTTCGGGCGGGACCAGGAAGTCTGGCAGTTGGAGGAGACAGGACTGGTTGTCCGGGACGACGGCCGGCTGCGGTTCGCGCTGCCTCTATTCGAGCAGCACTTTGCCGCGCAGGCACTCCAAGATGGCATCACCCGACTTGAAGAAGCTGCAGGCCCTGAGAGCTTCCCCCGCTGGCGCTACGCGGTCGCCTTCGCTATCGACACTGCCGCAGCAGACAAGGCGGTGGAGTTCATGTCGCGTCTCGTACGAACAAACCCTGCCGCAGCGTCGTGGGTACTCGACGAGGTCTCCAAATCCGGTGAACGGGCCAGCCAGGTCGGTAGAAAGCACCGGGACTCCGGCGCGGAATCAGCGTTGGCAGCAGGCCGGTGGCTCCGGGACGCCACACAAGCCTGGACCGACGGTCTCGGCAACTTGCCAGCCCAGTTGACGCGTCAACACGGTGGCACGCTGCAACCGTGGGGTGTCCGGCTCGAAGGCGGCTTCATGCTGCTTGCTGTAGGTCGCGAAGGTGTTCTTAACGCAGACCTCGTGGCACGCCCGGACCTTCAGCTCGGAGGCGGCTTGCTGTCACAGTTCCACAGCATCGAAGGCTTCACCCTGCCTAGGGATGACCTCTCGAGATGGATCTGGGCACGCAATCGGCTGCGTAAGGCTCTGTCACTCCGCATCCAGCGGAGGGTTCTGCCTGTGCCATCCGGCTCCCCACTCGCCGCCGAGCGGATCTGGTTTCTCGCTCGACGGATTCTCACCGGCCGTCGACTCCCTCAAGGTACCCCCATTCCTGTTCACGACCTCCGGTTGGAGGTGCAGACGATGATGACGCAGGTCGAGAGCAGCCAGTGGTGTACCTGGCAGGCAGCCGGTAACACAATCGACTCCGACGACATCCGCTGGCTCCACGCCGAACTCCGCCGCATCCACGAGGAGACCCTCGCTGCTCCATACCCACCTGCGGATCAGAGGACCGGGGCTCGATTTGTCTGGCAGGCCTACTCGCCTGAACTGACCTGGTCCATCACAACCAGCGTCTTGCAGAATGCGCTCATCGGCTATCAGCAGCTCGTAGAGACTAATTTCCCCCGATTCGGGCACGCACTGGCCCTGTACAGCATCGTGCCGGTCCGCGCTGATGGCCTCGTGGTCACAGCAAGCCGAGACGAGAGCGCCGATTACCCTCCGATCCTGGAGTACACGCTCCACGCCGACAGCACGGCACATGAGGCCGACAAGCCCGTGGTGAACCTCAACCTGGTTGAAGAAGCTGACGTACCACCGAGGCAGTGGACGGACCTGACCGATGGCACGTCAGCAGCATTCCGGGTACCCGATGTCAGCCAGGAGGCAATCAACATGCACCATGAACGGCAGGCTACGAACCTCGCCTACAGCTGGCTCGCACGCGACCTGCACGCGATCGGCTGGCTGGAGAACCCTTCCCCGTACTTTGGTTAGTGGGCAGCTGGCATCTCGGTTCCTGCTCAGGTACTGGCAGCGGAAGAACCAACAACCCTCCGCACCTCAATCCCCGAAGCCGCAAACCGCCCCGTCCGATCACCCAGCCGACCTGAGTAAACAACCTGAAATCCCAAAAAGGCGTTCGGCTCTTTAGGTGCAGAATCCGTCTGTAATACAGGTTGGTTCTCAACCAACCTGCAACACCCCAGCTCGGCAGCCCTCATCCATCGCGAGTGCTCTCCCCCTCAACGACAAGAGAGGGGCGATGTATCGGCGCGGAGGCAAATGTGAAGGCTGAGGAGTGACCCCCATGCGTGGGGATGAATCAGGTCTCCCGCTTCCACCGAAGATGCCGAGAGGGCGCCCCCACAAACGTGAGGAATGCAAGTAGTCGACCCGCGAGTCGCTGCCGTCGCATGACAGACCCCCACGTGCGTGGGGACGACGCGTAGCTGTGGTTGCCCGGGTGGTGCGGATGGGACAGACCCCCACGTGCGTGGGGACGACCCTTGCAAACCTGCTGGGTTCTGACCGACCGTCTGGGCCCCAATCTCCTGCGTGGGCTCCGACGCGGAGAGGAATCCGGTCATGGTGTCCTGAGGCCGGGGAGGGTGACGGGACTTTCGGGCGGAAGCCCTGAGACGAGCGGAGTGGAACGCTGTATGGCCGGCGGGATGACTGCGGGGCGGAGCGCCCACTGTGTTCGGAACTGTTCCACGATTTTGCGGGCGCTGTGTGGGGACACTGTCATTTCCAGGCGCGCTTCGGCGAGTCGTTGGAGGTCGCCATGGGGCTTTGTGGGGCCGGTGTAGGCGGCTTTGCGCGCGGCGTAGTTGCGGCGTGCGAAGACCTCGAGCAGGGCGCCGATGAAGTGGAGGTAGCAGGAGAATTCTTCCCAGCGTTGGGCGAGTTCGTCGGCCGGGTCCACGCTGTTCGTATGAGGCGGGTGCGTCATGTGGGCCAGGCTGAGGATGCGTTGCTCGACCTGCGGGTTCGCTCTGGTGGGATCCGCGCTGCGGATCAGTGAGATGAGAGTGTGCAGGTCATGCACCGTCTGAGCGGAGCGGGCGGACCCCTCCTGGTGGGCCAGTAGCACGCGGAACCCTGACAGCGCCTGCGCAGCTTCTTCCCACAGCAGTTCGCGTGCCAGGGCCGCCAAGGCGGCCTGTCCGGTCCTGCGGTGGATCTCGGTCAACTTGCGGGTATAGCGAATCAGGTCACGTGGGATTCCTCCGGACAGGGCGTGGACGAGCGCCACGAACGGGTCCGTGAACCCGGGAACCCGGGTCTGCAGCAGCACCTCCGACTCGGGTAGTGTCCGGGGCTCGATGACCATGACGTCTTCGAGGGAACTGTCGATGACATCGCGTGTGGGGAGACCACGCCGGAGGAAGGCCGCGCCCACGTCTTCGGACACAGACAGGATGAAGTACACGCGCGGCACGTCGAAGATGGCTTTGATCTCGGCGAGGAACGCGCGTGCCTGCTCTGTTGATCCGAGACGGTCGAGTTCGTCGATCCCGATGAAGACCTTCCAGTTGTCCTGCCGCTCGATGGCACTGATGCGCGTGAGAAGGCTGCGGAACTCCCAGACCAGTTCCGGGTAGGTGAAGGTACGCGAGGTGCTGCCGCGGGTGCGGCCGATACCCAGCGTGAGTCCACCGCCCGACCCTCCCAGCGACGTGGAGGTGCCGACGGTCTGAATGAGCTGCAGAAGGTTGAGGTAGTTGTGGCAGTCGTGGACCAGGCGCCGTACCGACCGCCCATCGAGCCACCTCTTCACGTCTGCGCGCCACATCAACGCCAGCCCCACTGCACACAGCGCCGAGCGGGTGAGCGAGGGGTTGTCGTGCCACATGGCCACGGCCCACCCCCATGAGTCCGTTGCCCAGCCCGACACCGCAGGTTGCGCAGACCGGTAGGCGTCGTCGGCAAGGTCGCGGACCATGTCCTGAATCGCGATACCGATCAGCCCGGCCCCAGCCACCAGCTGTGTCCATCGGAGTGCCGACCGGTACAGGCGGTGTGGCCGGCGTGCGGTTCGGGCCCGCGAACGGTGCAGGAACGGCGTCCGCGACTTGTGCCCGTACAGGGCGAGGTAGTTACGGCAGACGGACTGGAACAGGGAGAGCAGGAACTCCTCCGGCCGATAGTTGGCCGGCGTTGGGACAATCACGTGGAAATGTGGATGGCGACGCCCGGTGAGGATGCCTTGGCAGGCCTTCTTCAGCAGGGTGCTCTTGCCGACGCCGCGTGGACCGCAGATCGCGATCGCACCGCCGCTCATCTGGTCCAGCTTCTGCTGGAGTGCCATCTCGGTGTGTGTGGAGACCCAGTAGCGCGCGTCGGCGGCGTCGACGAGACCTTCGTGGCTGCGAGCCACGAACAGCGATTCGTAATCGGGACCGAGCAACCTCGTCATCTCACGCTGCATGATCGGAGCGATCGCCGGCCTCAGTTCGCGTGTCGACCACCGCATGAGTTGCACCTCTGCGTCGACCGCGCACACCGCCCATTGCGCGAACAGCACAGCCGTCCGCACCTGAGCAAGCAGGTTGTCCCGCCCTCCCGCATCCCGCAGCTCCCGAACGCCGCCGTATCCCACGGCCGCGAGGAGGGCGGCAAGCCCCACCCACCACGGCAGCCCGATCGCGACATCGGCGACCCACCAGCACAGCAGGCTCGCCAGGACCAGCGGCAGGAACAGCGTCACCCGGCATCGGTCACGTACCTGCGCGAGCCGACCGCGCAGCGCGTCCGCACGGGCCGCTGTCCGACGCACACTGAAGTACGTCGTGCTCGCCCGTAGCACCTCGGTGATGATGCGAGGCTGACCGAAAGCTTCCCGCAGCCGCTCTCTGGTGACCTGCGGGCGCTGCAGGTCAAGATAGGCGCGGATTCCGGACCGATGGAACGATCCCGCCACGGTGCGCTCGTACCAGGGCCGGACCTGCCGGGGTTCCAGGTGCCAGATTCCGCTGGTCATCCATGCCTTCCCAGGAAACGACGAACGAGCATCCCGTGCCCCCCGGGGCCGCGCCGCTGACCGGTCGCAGTGAGCCGAGGGAAACGAGCCAGCATCGTAGAAGGTCCGCGGTACAACAGTGCGCGATGTGGCAGAAGTTGACGCAATGTCGCCCGTTGAAGACTTGCTCCACATCTCGGGCAGCCCTCACGGAGGCGATCAGGCATACGCTGCCCGTCGCACCGCTATACGCTGGCCGACATGGCGAGGACCTGATCGCGTAACCCCGGTCAGACCCGCTTGGGAGCCTGGACCAGGAAGATTCACCGGGAGGAGGGCCCATTGGGCGTGCTGCACTCAGCGGACTTACGCAAGCACGAGGTGGAGGCACTGCTTCACCTGAACCAGGGCGAGCTGGACGACCTCCTGCAGGAAGCGGAAGACTTCCCCCAAGGAAGGCCGGAGCACCTCGACGCGTTCCAGCGGGCCCGCGGGGAGACAGCCCACTTGCAGTGGGACGGCGGCGCAGTTTACGCCTGGGCCGCCACCTCGCGCCGGTTCTGCGACCACGGCGCTGTACTGCGCAACCCCGCGCTGAGATCACGAACTTTCGCCCCCGGTAAGTGGATCGGGTTCCAGCCCACCTCCCAGGGGCCGGCGACGGACTGGGAGACGGATCTCGGCGTCATACGGATCCTTCACACGACCCGCAGGGCAGCAGCCACCGCCATGGCCGAAGAACTGTACGAAGTCGCCGATGCCCAGGGCGTTGTCACAGTGTGTGCACTGTTCGGCGACATCGGAAGCACCGGACCGGCCCTGACCGCCGCCGACACTGCACAGCCACAACTGGCATACGAGGCCCAATGGGGCACCGTCACCAAACTCGTCGGGCAACGCCTGCCCTGGTGGCCGAACCTCCTACGACGCGCCGACGTGATCAGCCAATGGTCGCCAGGGGCACCAGTCACCATCGCCGAACTCCTGCCCGAAGAAGAGGAAACGACCCTGCTCGAAGCGGCCGGCCCCTGGCACAGCTTCCCCGAGGTACGGACAGCCCTCACGGACCTGGCCAACTCACTGCGCAACCAACGCATCGACAGCGTCAACAGAGACACTCGCATCTTCAGCGAACACGGCACCAGCCCAGACGGCGTACCACTCCTCGTCGCAGCGCACCATCCAACCGACGGCTACCCCCTTCCCCGCACGGATGACCGCGACCTTCTCACCCGAGGCTGGCAGGCTCTCGCATCCAGCCAGCTCTTCGAAGCCTACGAGCCCCTGAGCATCGTGATGCGCCAAGACCCCACCCTTCTTCCGTTCGGCGCCCGCACCGAAGTGAGCGACCACACCTCCGCCGCTCGCCAGTGGGCGACACAACTGCGCCCATGCGCACCGTCCGCACTGCACGCGGTACTCGCCGATGATGCGCAGGACGTCACCTTTTACATGGACTTCAGCACCAGCACCCCAGTCGTCCGAATCCGATCAGCGGGTCGGCGCGCCTGGATCTTCCTTGCCCCGCTCCAGCTCCCTGGGAAGCAGGCGCAGCTCAGGTCCGTGATCCTGAACGACACGGTATGGGTGAGCACGACAGATCGCCGGATCCACCCGGCGCCGTGCACCCCCGGAGATCACTTGTGGTGGGGGTACGGCGCCGGCGACCATCCCACAGAGGCCGCATGGGTCATCGCTCAACTCATGGACGACCTCAGCGCCGAGGTGACGCTTGCGGACCACTGGAGTCAGGCACCCAAGGGGCTGACCAAGCTCCTCAGCCGCCCTCACCAACCTGGCACCGAACTCTCGCGCACCGCACTTGAACTCGCCCGAGCGCAGTAGCCCGAGGTCGCTTCCTGAGCGCATCCTGCCGCCGACCGACCTCAGACCCACGATTGCGCCGGTTGAAATCCTGTGCCGCTCCCTCCCGAGTACGACAGGCCGCTCACGTGATCCGTCCTGAGGCCGTGGCCGTGACCAGGAAGCGGATCCGCCATCGGAGGCCTCCAGGAATGGGAAAGCCTGCCCCTCGGCGAGTCCGGCAGCGGCTGATGGGAGTGACCCCCACGTTCATGGGGACTATCCAGTCAGCTGTGCGAAGGCGCGAAGGATCTCGGGCGGACCCCCACATGAGTGGGGACGACAGTCACATGACCACCGTGGCACGGCTGCGGTGGGAGTGACCCCCACATGCGTGAGGAATGACACTGGGCTTCCAACGCCGGCCACGACACACCATCGAACGCTCCGGCCAAGCGGCTTCCGGTCGCCGAGCTCTCAAGCGCTACAGCTTCTTCCGTGGCTGCCAACGCTGGACCGAAGCGCTGGTGCCCATTGTTGGGCCCGTGCCCCCATGGCATGACGTGACGACCTGCCGCGATATCCTGAGGAGTTCGGCGATGGGTAACCATTCTGCAGTTCGGCCGGTGTACCGGAAGGAAGACCCCCACTTGCATGGGGACGGTGCTGCTCGGGGAGGACCTGATCGGCACGCTGGGTCGGCCGGGTACGCCTGCATCGGGCCCGGAGGGTCACGCCACCGATGTCTCGGCCCAGCGGACCGGCCGGTGCTCGGCCTCGGCCCCGTTGGTGCGTGCTGATGGAAGTCTTCACGGAGCCGGTGCTCAGCCGACCCTACCTCGGGGGAACCCGCCCGGTAAGCCTTTCCCAGTCCCGGGAAGCCTCTTCCACTCGAGCCTCCACGGCTTCGCCCCGGGGGTCAGTGCGGTTGCGCTGACGGAGCTTCTGCAGACGTTCCCGAGCGGCGTCCAGCTCGCTCGTGTCGGCCAGGACCTCCTCCCGCTTGCTTTCCACCGCCTTCAGCTGACGCGGAAGGCGGGCACGGAAGAGGTTCTCCTGCGCAATGGTGTTTTGGATCGTCACGGCGAAGTCGCGCACCTGGTCCTCGTCGAAGAGCTGTTCGCCGCCCTCGGGCGAGGAGGGACGGTGCGGGTACTTGGCCCGATACGCGTGCCCGTCAGCATCGGTGCAGTAGACGGAGTAGTTTTTTTGCCCGAGTTCGAAGCGGATCTCCATGCCTGCCAAGGCGATGGACCGCGTCCCCGACGCTGACTGCACCAGGAGAACGTGCTGGAACAGCACCAGCTCCCCGAGCGCATCGACCCGCTCCCCACGGCCAGGGATGCTCAGCGAGGCGATGCGCTGTTCCAGACGGCGGAGACGCTCCTCCCGATTCTTCTCGACCGAGTCGACAGCCTCACGTGCCTGTTCCTCGCCCTGAGTTGCCGAGCGCGCCCAAGCGCGGGCCGCACTGCGAGCAGCCCACCAAGACTTCCGGGCATCCGCGTGCATCGGACTGAAGGCGTACGCCCAACCTCCCGGATAGTGGTAAAGCTGCCATGCCACCCCAGCTAGCACACCCGCGAAAATGATCAATCCAAGAAGCATGCCGCTCTTCGCCCCCTTTCTGTGTCCTGCAGATCTGTCTACCGGGTCCGCGCCCGCTACGGCAGAGTTCTTGTAAAGCTCAGCTCGTAAGGTCGTATCGAGGAAGCCTTGAAATAGTTCGAACGGCCGCGGCGGCAGGACACGAGCAGGCCCTGTTCGAAGCAGCCACCATGCTCAGCGGCAAGGGAGCACCGACGGTGGGAGAAGGCACTTCCGCCCATACGCAGAGCTCGACTGTCCGCTCAGTGTGCCGGTGGAGCATGGACGTGCAGGCGCGCAGCGTGGAGGCGTTCGAGTTCGGTGAAGACTTGGCGTCTGATGTCAGATCGTGAACCGGGCAGGCTCAGGCGTCCGTACCGGGTTTCGTAGGGCTGGAGCGCCGTGCGGATGTGACGGTAGAGGGCGGGGTGTCGGCGGACCAGCTCGTCGTAGGCGAGGTCGGCCGCGTGTTTGAGCTGGAGGTAGCTGGGGTCGCGTTGCTCTGCCAGCGTCAGCGCGTCGTTCAGGTGCGTGATCAACATCGTGCACTCCTCGCGTCGCTGGAGCAGCGCTGTGAAGAGGCGCCGACGGTCGTGAAACCGCCGCAGCGACGCTGCGCTGTGCCGGCCGTCAGCCGGCACGCCACGGAGTCCTGTGAGGATGCGACTGTGTGCGCTGGGCTTCAAGTCGCCGATCACCGCGTGGAGCTGATCACGCCAGCGGTTCAGCACCAGGGGATGGCACAGCACGTCGTCCCGCCCGTTCTGCTTGCCGGCGTCAGCGAGGAGGCGACGGCGGAACGCAGCGTCGCCGAGCGTGAGTACCTGCTCGACACTTTCGCTGACGGGGGCGGTGAGCCAGCCGTTGTCGATCGCTTTGGTGATCTTCTGCTGGATGCTGCTGATGTGGGTACAGGCGGCCGGAGAAACACCTGCAGCTATGGCGATGTCCCGGACCAGCGCTTCCTTCTCCTCGCTCAGGAACCGACCGAGCCACGCCCTGGCCACCTGCCTCGGATCGTCCGTCGGCCGGGTCGGCACCAGCGCACCGGCAGCCGAGGATGTGCTCTACCTGCTGGAGCACCCCAGCGTCGTGCCCCCACAGTCACGAGGAGTTCCAGCACCAGTGGCTGGCCCGGGCCCTCGCCGGCCTCGGACGCGTCGACGAGGCGATCGCACCGGCCGAAGCCCACCCGGCCCCGTGGACCGACCCCCGCATCGCCAAGGCCGGACTCCTCGACACCGCCGGCCGCCTGGACGACGCCGCCGCCGAACTGAGGGCCCTCGGCACGGTCGAGGCACGTGAGGAACTGTGCGAGGTCCTGATCAGGCAGGGCCGGCCGAGGCGATCGCCGTCCACCCCACGATGGTCGAGCAGCGGGCCGCCCGGCCGAAGCCCGCCCCTGTCGCCCGGGACGAGAACGGGTATTCCCTGGAGCCCCCGTTCTGAAGGAGCCCGGGATCGGCTACCAGCGAGCCCAGACTCTCCCCTGTCCCGTATCCGGGCGGGGACCCCTCCGCCTCCGAACCGCCGAAGAGGACACCCCGTCATGAACCGCAGCAGAGAGGCGATTCGCCTTGCCGAGCACCTGTCCCAAATCACCGCCATCCATGTCGAGCTGGCCCACGACAGCGGCGCCCGATGGGTCCTCCGGTGGCACGACGGCCCGCTCTGCAGGAGATGCGGGCACACCTCGACGCCGCCCTCGCCGACAGCGACCGCTACGCCGCCATGCGCGACCGCACGATCGGCTGCTCGCGCCTCCAGACGCGGCAGGCCTGGGCGGCACGGGCCACCGCCGCACGTCGCGAGAACGTCCTCGCCTCGGCCATCGCCGAGAGCGCCGTACACAAGGGCGAACAGGAATCCGACCAGGCGAGCGCCCTGTGGTTGTACGTGCGGAGGCTGTGGGAGAACACCTCCTACCCGGAACGGGTCGGCGCCCCCGAGGACGCTCCCCTCATCGAGCAACTCGTCGCCGCCAGTACCCGGGACCTTCCGTCGGGATCCAGCACGACCAGCGAGCTGTACATGGCGCAGGCACTCCTCGCGAAGTGACAGGAGTGCGCCCGGAACTCCTGCGCGCGGTGCCAGGCGGCGGCCTCCACCGCCGCCACGAGCGCGATCAGCAGCCGTGAGCACGACCGCGGCGGCGCGACCCCGGCCGGCGCGCGGGGCGTGCTCCAACGCCTGGGCGGAGGACCGCCATCCGGCGAGGGCATCGAGCGCAGAGCGGGCCGTGGCCCTTACCGCCCGCGGGGCTAGATACCGGTGTGCCGGCTGGCCCGCTTGCGCTCGGGCTGCCGGAGTGGGTGCGGTTGTTTCTCGCGGTGCCGTGGTGGCGGGACGCTCCTGGTCGGACGGCCGAAGAACTCCGTGCGGTCGCCGACGTGTACTGGGAGGACGTGCCCGACCTGGACCGGCGACGCGACCGCGCGGCCCGGGCGCTCGGTCTCGATACGGCCGGACTGCCGTCCGAGGCGGCGGCCCTGGCCCGGCTTGGGGAACTCTCGCGAGGACCGGTCGCGGCGGCCTGCCTCGTCGTCGGGTACGAGGGCGAGCCGCTCGATCCCCTGTTCGGCGTCGCCCCCGACCGACCGACCGACTGTCCGGGCCTGGACCGCGTGTCGCGTCGGCCAGCCGTCCGCCGCCCGGACCGCAGCAGGTGGGCCGGCGGCGAGGGGTCAAGCTCATTGAGACGGGTCAGGGCCGGGTGTTCCAGAATTCCGGAACACCCGGCCGCTGCTGTTCTGTCCCTTCCCGTCGCACCAGGCCAGCGCCGCGGCAGGGACGTTCAGGGACATAGTTCCGGCATCACCCGGCCCAGCTCGGCGAGTGCGGCGCGCTGTGCCTGGTCGAGTCGTTCGCGGCGTTGTTTCTGGTTGGCGAGCCATATCCCGACGCGGTGGATGTTTCCGTCGGGCATTTCCTGTACACGGGCGCGCCCCGGCAGGGCGCCCTCCCGCGCGATGTGTTGCTCAGGGCCTGGAAGGTCGTGCCGCCCTTCGGGACACTGCGAGCCCGGCCTCGGTGCCGTTCTCCAACTGCTCCACAGGGGTCTTGGGCGCCGTCCGGAGCCTCCGTGGGCCCTGTAGTGTGCAAGTGTCACATGATCAAGATCGAGCAGGGTGGGTTCATGGGAAGGCGCAAGATCCAGGACGAGTCGGAGGTGATCCGATGGTTCGAGGAGGGGCGCACGTATCAGTGGATGATCGAGGAATACCGGCGCAAGTACGACATCGAGACTGTCGTGTCGATGTGGGGCAACTTCCGGCGTCGGCGAGGTCTCGATCGGCGAATCGTGCGGGACGATGACCTCATCCCCTGGTTCGTGAAGGAGGAACACCGCTGGGCCTACCCGCTGGCGATGCTCCGAACCGAGGGTCGACGCCGCGCCGGCAAGGAGTTGACTGAGAGGGACGATTCCCGGCTGGCCTCCTGGCTGGACATCCTGAAGAAGAACGGTTCGGTAGTGCGCTACGACCCGGACACCGAGGAGGGATTCTCCTACGTCCCTCGTCAGGCGGGCGACATCGACATCATCCGTCGGCCTGACACGAAGACCACGCCGCGCCTCAACGCCAACAAGGGATAGACCGGCGAACTCACGGCAGAGTTCTGGCACCACTGTGCCCCGGTCGACGCCTGCCTCGGTGAGCGCGGTGAGCGCGGTGAGCTGCGCCTGGTGGAGCTTGTCGCGGCGGGCCTTCTGGTTGGCGTACCAGATCCCGGTGCGGTGGGTGGTGCCCTCGGGCAGCCGCTCGACGGCGGCCCGCCCTGACAAGCCGCCTTCCCGCGCGACGTACTGGGCCCAGAGTCTCCAAGCCCTTCTGGAAGGCTGTACCGCCCCTGCCGGCCGGACGCCTCGGCCGTTTCCTGCGGCGTTGGTGCGCCGGCCCTCGTCGCTGCTGGTCGTCGTGGTGCGGCGATGGTGATCAGGAAGCGGTGTCGGCGAGGATCGCACGACGGGCGTTGATCGCGGCGGCGAGCAGGCGCTCGTCCAGCATCGTCTCGCCGTCCCGTGTGGAGTCGTTGACCGGTATGCGGGTACGCCGGTCGATCAGCGCCGTCAGCGACGGCAGCGCGGGCAACGCGTGCCGCCCCATTCGTGCCAAACCCTCCGAGTAGTACTCACCAATCCCGTAGTCACCGAGGTGCCGTGTCATGAGAGCGAGAATGCGGGGCAGAGTGGTGGGGCCGGCGTGCCGCAGCCATAGTGGAGCGCATACCGCCTGCATGCGGCCAGGCCGCTTGAAGGTGAGGTTGTACAGCTGGGCAGCCTGCCGGAAGGTCAGCGGACCCTCGTCCAGCAGGGCCCCGAAGATCTCAGGGGCTCGGTGAAGTCGCCCGGTGTCCACGGGCTTGGCTTGGAGGAGCGCGGTGGCGGTGGTGCTGTCGTAGGACGGCGTCGGACTGCCGGAAGGCATACGGGCCTTGGGATACGGAGTGAAGGGGACGGCGGCGACCAGCGCGCCGTGTGTGTGCATCGCAGCCTCCGAGATGGAGGCGGTGGTGAGGGCTTTGGCCATGGCGGGGCTGATTCCGCTTCCGCAGTGACGGACGAGCAGGGGCAGGAGTTCGACCGGGGCCGCCCGCCAGTCATGACAGGCCTCCCGGGCCAAGTCGGCGCCGATGTCCCGGGTGGCGGGATCGGCAAGGAGCCGCGCCACCAGGGTGTAGACGTGAGGCTCGCGTCCCAGTTCGTACAGGACCCGACCCCAGCGCCCCCCGACGCCCTGCAGGTGGCGCGAGGCCTCCCGGGCATCGGCGAGCAGCGCCGTGTCGAGCGGGAGCCACTGCTGGGGAGGGGCGACGCTCAGGGTCTTCAGTCGGGCAAGGAAGCGGACGGAGGCCAAGGGATCGTCTTGCAGGTGCGCGACGGAGCCCCGGAGCCACTTGGCGAGGGCCGTACGCGCCACGGGCTCGGTGAGTTCACCGAGAGCCCTGAGCGCGACATCGCTGCTTCCGGCGTGCACGACGAGATACGCGGCCCGGCGCCGTACCTCTTCATCAGGGTCGGTGAGTCGAGCGAGCGCGGCCTCGGCGGCATCAGGCCAAGCACGCCTGGCCCCAGCGGACAGGAGGTCCATGACCTCACGACGTACGAACGCGTCGTCGGACCGGGAGAGCTGAAGCAGCCGGACGGCCGCGGGGCCGGTGCGGTCGGCGCGTATCGCGTCGAGGACCGCGATGCGGGCAGGGTGGGCGGCAGTCGTGGCGTGTCCCGCGGACACGGCTTCGTCCAGCCACTTCATCGGACGGGGCGGTGGCCGCCCTTCCGCGCAGAAAATTCGGGCATGCGGCTGATCATGTCATGCGCAGCAACCCCTGGGCCACGACTTTTGTCCTCTGAAAGGCAGGGATACTCGCTTGCTGTGCGTGGCTGAGCCTCCGCCAGCAGCCTCTGGATCTTAGTGATGTAGGTGGACTTCGGCGATGAGTTCTTCCGCCGAACTCGGCTCCGAGGTGCCGCCCGCCCGTGATGTAGGCAAGGGCACGCTGCTACGGCGCGTAGTTCCCCACAGGCGTCTGCCCGACCGATCGTTTCCGCAGGGGTGGGGCGGTGAGGCACCGGGCAGCCGGCCGGCAGCGAAGTCCGCGCGGTTCCGTGCACGCGGCGTAAGGCGCGACCGCGGTGGGGTCTTCCGGCACCCGCTGTGCTTCCAGCGGCTGCGCCTGGACGTGACCACGCAAGACGTCCCCCCGTTCGGCGCAGCAGTTGGGCGGGCCGCCGTTGCGGCGACCGCGCAAGTCCTGTGCCGTCCCGCGCGGGGCGGGACCCCGGGCTGCGCCGCTGGGGTATCAGGGTTCCCGTCGGCAGACGGCGGGCGCCGCCGCCCCCGTCACCCCCACCCTGGCCGAGGGCACCCGGCCGACCCCTCCCTGACCGCCCGCATCGAGCTAAGGGCGGCGCCGCCGACGTTCCGCTTTCGTGCGAGCGACCACCGGTCCGAGGCTTGTGTGCGCCTTCGCGGGTCCGGCCGACGGCCCGCAGGCCACAGGGCCCGTCGCCTATCGACGGCCCTTGCGCTCCTGCGTCGACGCGCGGATCTCCTCCGTCGCCTCGCGGAACGCGGGGGCCGCGCGGGAGAAGTAGTCGAAGAGCAGGTCCAGTTGGTCAGGCGTGTAGCCGGCGAGTACCTCGCCGATCCGCTTGCGGGCCGGGCCCACCGCCGCCTCGACGTCCGCCAGCGCGTCCGGCACCGCCTCGACCACGACCTTGCGCCGGTCGGCCGGGTCCGTGGTGCGGCGTACGTATCCCGCGCGCTCCAGCCGGTCGATCAGCCGTGTCGTCGCCCCGGTGGTGAGTCCCGTCCCGGCCGCGAGTTCGCCGGAGGTGAGCCCGCCCGCCATGGTGATGCGGCTCAGGGCGTACCACTCGGACGCCTGGAGGCCCGCGGCCTCCGCACCCGCCATGCCGTGCAGCCCCACGGCATCGACGTACTCCCGGAAGACCGTCCGCCGGTCGTCCTGCTCCTGCTCCGTCATCCCGTCACCCTTCCCCTTGCCATTTATCTGCACACGTGCAGATAATGCATGCGTGCAGTTGTTGCGCCAGTGTAGTCAACGCGACGGCTGTCGTCATCCGACCGTTCCGTCGACCGAGAGGCATTCCCGTGAACAAGAAGACCGTCAAGCGCGCCGCCCTCGCCACCGCCGCCGTCCTCGCGTTCGGCGCCGCCGCCGCGTACCTCTACCTCGACACCACCTCCGGCATACGGCGCACCGGCAAGGAGAACTGCGCCGACGTCATCCCGGCGGACGCGAACACCGCCGACGGGGAAGCCATCTGTGCCACCCTCGACGCCCTCATCGACGCCTGGGCCCGTGGCGACGCGGATGCGTACGGCCGCCTGTTCACCGAGGACGGCACCTACACCACGTACGTCGGCAGCCACTACGAGGGCCGCGCAGACATCACCGAAGGGCACCACGCCCTCTTCAAGGACTTCGTCAAGGGCACCAAGCTCGCCGCGAGTTACCTCGACCTGCGCTTCCTCGGGAAGGACGCGGCCGTCCTGACCGGCCGCGGCGACGACTACACCGGCGGCAAGCCCGGCCCAGCCGACCTGTCCAAGGTCCAGACGTACACCCTGGTCCGCGACACCGACGGCGCCTGGCGCATCGCCGCCTTCCACAACACGCAGCGCCAGAACGTGATGGAGCGCTTCTCCTTCCTCTACGCGCCCGCCACGACCCCCAAGGCGGAGAAATGACCACCCTGATCACCGGCGCCACAGAAGGCATCGGTCGCGCCTTCGCCCTCGCACTGGCCGCCGAGGGCCACACCGTGACCGCGGTTGCCCGCACCGAGCGGCACCTGCAAGCCCTCATGACCGAACTCGGCCCCGGCGGATCCGACGGCGAACACGACTACCTTGTAGCCGATCTCGCCACCCCTGACGGGGTGCGCACCGTGGCGGACGCGTTGACGGCCACCCCGTACGACCTGCTGATCAACAACGCCGGCCTCGCCCGCCCAGGCCCCTTCGCCGTCACGCCCCTCGACCAGGCCCTGCCCGCACTGCGCCTGAACTGCGAGGCGGTCGTTGCCCTCGCGCACGCCTTCCTCGCCACCGCCGGCCACGGCGCGGCCCTGGTCAACGTCGCCTCCACCCTGGCCTTCGCCCCGCAACCCGGCCAAGCCGTATACAGCGCGACCAAGGCCTTCGTCGCGTCGTTCTCCGAGGCGCTCTGGTACGAGCAAAGGCCGCGCGGGGTCTACGTGATGGCCCTCTGCCCCGGACCGACCGCGACCCGCCCCGGCTTGCACACCGACATCCCGGCCGCCCTGGTCCGTGCCCCCGACGCGGTCGTCGCCGCCGCCCTCACCGCCCTGCGCCGACGCCGTCGACCCACCGTCGTCCCCGGCCGGGCCAACGCCCTCCTCGCCGCAGCGACCCGGTACCTCCCCCGCACCGCCATCCTCTCCCTCCTCGCGGATGGGCCGGGGCCCTCTGTTTCGCAAGGACCTCGCGGCTGATGCTCCGCCCAGGCCGGGTGCTGAGGCCGGGGGCCGTGGCCAGCACACGGCTGTAATTGAGGCAGCTTGCTGCCGATGACGTATCCGCCCCAGCCCGAATCGTCGCCGAAGCCCTCGAGGGAGCGGCCCGGACCGCGGCGATGGCCTACCGGCCGGTGATGGCCGTCTCCGACCCGGTCCCCGCGCCGCCCAGAAACGCCTCACCTGTCGGGAGGAGGAGCTCGGCGGGAAGCGGAGAAGACGGCGCCGGGCCGGGCGGCCGACCAGCTGCGCGGCTTCCTCGGCGACGACATGCCAGCTGTGCTGATGCGGGGGGCGGACTGGCCGCAGTTGGCCCGCCGGCTCGACCTCTCGGTGACCGGGCATCCAATCTCTGGGTTGAGGTCTGCGGACATGCGTGGATGGCGGGCGATGGCTCTCGCGGTGACTGGGGTTGTTCTCACAGCGTCTTGCGGGCACGGCGCAGCCATCCACGCGGCGGAGATTCCGCAGGAGCAGTTGGTAGGGACGCAGCGGCCGTGCCGGCTCGTACAGCTCGGCGTCGATCGACGACTTCGGCAGCGCCTCCGCCTTCGCCAGATCGGCGACGGACGCGTCGGTGACGTACTGCTCGGCAGCGGTCTCCGGGAGCTTGTCCGCGAACGCGGCGGCCTGCTCGGCCGCTGGTGTAACACCCACTTCAAGATCGCTCAGCTGAGACCGGCATCACCGGTCCACAAACCTCCTGGGACAGAACATCCAACCCCACCGCGTGCCTCCGTGTGGCTGAACGGAGCCGCACCAAAGCAGGGGGAGGCACGTGGTGACGGAAACGAGGACAGGCCGCACAGCGCAGGCGCAGGAGCCCGCCGGGGGACGAGGCACGGGCGCATGACTGCTCGTGGTGTCCCTGATCCCGGCGCTGTTCTGCTACTTCCTGTTCGCGGTACAGCTGCAGTACGACACCGGGCGCCACCGGGACTACACGGCAGCCCGGCCCTGCCCCGCCGACAAGACGGTGCAGGAGTGGGAGCGTTGCGTGCGTACGGTCTCCTTCACCGTCGACGAGGTTCAGCTCAAGGGGGAGTGGGGGCACCGCTTCACGGCCACCGTGTCAGGCGCGCCCTTCTGGAACGGAAAGCTGCCCTTCGGCGATCCGGGACCGCTGCTGGAGCAGCTCAACTCCGGAGACCGGGTGACCGGCACCGTCTGGCGGGGCGACGTCATGGCTCTCGCCGAGGGGAACGTCCGGCAGAGCACCGCCGAGGAGCCCCGCGACGAGGCTCCGATATCCGCTGGCATCGGCACGTACGCGGGTCTGGTCGCAGCCCTGGGCCTGTGGTTCGGGGCCGCACGACTGACCGGGCGACGTCGTCTGTACGAGCCCCACACCTGGCGCGGGCTCGGGCGGCCGCTGCTCATCGCGATGGCGTTGCTCTGCGCGGCCGTGGCTGTCCCCGCCGCCCTGCCGGGTATCCCGTGGTGGTCCGTCCCCGCGGTCGCCGTCCCGCTGTCGGCCTTTACGGCCTGGCAGTTCGACCGCTACCGGCGGACCGAGCGGTGACCGCGACCTGGCTGGATGCCTGACCGCGCGAGCCCTGGATCATACCGCCCACTGACCGGGCATCGGCTGGAGTACCTACAGGAATTGGCTGGCAGGTGCATGACGGATTTGTGGGGTGCGGGACTACCTTCTTGGAGCTCTGGAGCGGCGGCTGTCCCGAACTCGCGTGCCACAGGCGGGCAGTGGCGGCGTCCCCAGTGCCCCGGCTCCGCCGAGGAGTCGTGTCCCCCCACATGAAGGAAGACGACCATGTCTCTGGGCACCTGGCTGAAAGTCGGCACCTCCGCCGCCGCGCTGGTCCTCGCGGCGGCAACCGCCGCGACCGCGGCACCCGCGCCCCTACCGGACGCCACCGCAGCAGTAGTGACACTCCGTTACGACGACAGCCGGGCCGGTGGTTGGGAAGCGGCCATCGCGGCCGGGGTAGCTTCCTGGAACGCGAACGTCAGTAACGTACGGCTGGTGGAGGCCGCGCCCGGAGCCCGGGCCGAGATCGTCATCGTGGCCACCACCGGCTGGCCGCAGGCCACCCTCGGTCCGGTCCGTCCGGGACGACAGGTCCGAGTGGAACTCGGCGAGCAGGCCGTGAGCCAGGGGTACGACAAGACGCGCATCGCTGCGCACGAGCTGGGCCACAGTCTGGGCCTGCCGGACACGAAGCCGGGGCCGTGCTCCCAGCTGATGTCCGGGTCCAGTGCCGGGACGGCCTGCACCAACGCCGTGCCCAACGCGACGGAGCGGTCCCGCGTGCAGAACGCGTACGCGAACGGGCTCGCGGCGACCGTGCCGACCGACGGCCGGGTACTCATCGACGCCCCCTGACCGGCGGGTCGGTGGGTGGGCCGGTGCGGGGCCTGGCCGGGAAGGGATTCCCGGAGGGCGGCCGTGCCGGTCCACCGCCGCGGCTTCATCGGGAGGCGGGTCTTCTGGTCGGCTCGCGCCGGTGGCCGCTGCCGGCCGCTCGCATGCAGCACCTCGGGGAGAGCGACAGCACCCACACCGTCGCCCGCGACCTGAACCGGCCGACGGTCGACTCCTCCTGGCTGCAGACCACGGGCACGGCCCTGGTCGGCCGTCTCGTGGATGTGGCCCTCGCCTCCCTGACCACCCCGCTCGGCGCGGCGGGCACCTCCGGCCCTGGGTCTCCCCGGCCGCCGCCCGTGCCCGCTCGACCACCGCCGCCGCTGCATGGCCGGTAGCTCCCGGGGGCCGGTAGCGCCAGCCGGATCCGGTGCCGTCGACCATGCGCTGGTCGGCCTACGACGGCCGGGCCCGCCGCCCGTGCGCGGAGGCCCTCCGGCCGTGTAGGCGCGCGGATGGCACGGCCCGGCTCAGTACGGCCCTGGACCGGGACATGATCGGTGACCGGCCCCTGTACGAGGCGGACGTCGACCTCGTCGGACGCTCGCGGACCGGACCGGCGACCTGTTCGTCGTCCGTGAAGCGGCCGTGCCGCTGCCCGAACGGCTGGCCGCGCTCCTGGTCGAGGTGACCGAGCAGCTGATCGCCGCCGACACGCCGTTGGCCGCGCTGCGCGCCGCGGGTGTGCTGGATCGGATCGTCGCCCGGGTGGGCCGGGAGACCGCGGGCCCGCTGTGCGACGACGGCATGTCCGCCGAAGCGGTGGCCACCGAGCTCGGGACGTTCCGAGCTGCTGACGGCCGCGATCATCGACGCGCAGTCGAGCAAGGCCGCAGGTCAGCAAGGTCTGGGCGGACCACGGTCACCACGGCGAACTCGTGCCCTGGAGCCGCCGGACCCTCGGCCTCGACCTGAAGATCCCCGACCACCCCGGCCGCCGCAAGAGATGGGGCTTCAAGGCCATTCCCGAACGCTGGATCGTGGAACCACCCTGGCGTGGATCACCCGGCGGCGCCGCCGCTGACTGCGCGACGCCCCGGCCATGGGGGTGTGCGGTGGATGGGACGGTCAGTGTTCGAGGTCGGCGCGCATGGCGGCGAAGAGGCGGGCGGCGTCGGCCGGGGTCGTGCGGGGGAAGAGCGCGACGGCGGCGGTGGTGGTGTCGGACCAGCCGCAGATGACGTCGGTGGCGTCCGCGGACTCGGGCAGGCTGAGGCACTCGAGAGATCCGCCGAATGGGCCGGGCTGGTACGGCTTCGCGGTGGTGGGAGTGCCGCTGGAACCGTTCTGCAGCGCGTAGTCGATCAGGCCGCGCCAAAGGTGCTCGCGACGCTTGTTCGGGTCCTCGGGAACGCTGTCGACGCCAATGAAAAGGATGCGGCGGCCGGAGGTCTGCCCGGCACGGTTGTAGTCGGCTACCACCAGGTGCATGCCGTCACGCATCTCGCCCGGGTCGACCGGGACGTCGGAGACCGCGCTGGCACCGGTGGCCTTGGTGAGCCCGCCGGCGGTGGCGGCCTCGGCCAGCGTGCGCTTGTGCGAACCGGCGGGCGAGGTGGAGGAGGAGGCGGGCGCGGAGACAGTGGCGGAGGCAGCGGGAGGCGCGGGAGGGGCTTCGGCTTCGGCTGCGGGGTCGCAGGCGGTCAGCGTCAGCGTGGTTGCGAGGGCGATCGTGGCGAGGAGGGTGCGGGGACCACGTATGGGCATGGCAAAGTCTCCCGGGTTGTGGTGGTCGGCTGGGCTGCTGAGCCCAATGGCCGCACGCTAGTGGCCGACTGGGCGGGCGGGTGCCCCGAGCCCAATTCCCTTACAGCACCGGGACATGGTGGTGACGCAAGAGCCTGGTGATCACGGGCACGGTGGTTCGCGTGTTGCGGGACGCGGCCGGTAGGCACTGGACGGGGGAGGGACGCCGTCACCGCGGCCGCTGCCAAGCCCCCGCGCTCCGGGCTGGTGGGCGCGTCGGGCCGCAGCCAGTTGCTCACGTCGACCGCGAGGACGATCCGCCCGTCGGCCGCCCTCGGCAGCGGCGTCGAGGCCAACAGTCTGCGCAGGCGACGCGGCTCCAGCCAGCCGTGGTTGACCGCGTCGTACATCGCTCCATGCCCGCGCCGGTGCTCGGCCGTCAGCGTGAGCTCGACCAGCGACCTGACCGGCCCGTCCGTGCACAGCACCGCGTCGGTGAGCTCGAAGAGCGCATCCGCACGGGCATACAGGCACTCGTAGAACTCAACACGAAAGCGGGACAGGACACCCAACGCCTCGACGGCGGGAACATCGACAGGGAAACTCATCCTCAGCGGCCGTTCCTCGACACTTCGTTACTCGACATCTCGAAGCGTGGAGGGCGGCCGCGTCGCGCGCTCCCGGAAACGGTAGACCTCAGCAGGTCGGATGACGGGCGAGGTTAAAGATCAAGCTTGGACGGTGTCTTGATTGGCGATCGATCGTTGCTTCGGCACGGACATCGTTGCGCGGCTGGTGGCGGACGGCCTGTGGGCGATCTTTCAGGACGTGGCGCCGGAGTCGTCGGTACGCGCTCCAGGCGGAGGCCGGCGGCGGTGCGATGACCGCGCGGTCCTGGCCGCGATCATCTTCGTCCCCACCTCGGGCTGTACTTGGCGGCAGGTCACTGGCGCGGGTGTGGGCCAAGCTGCACCGCGTGGTCCTCGATCGACGTGGTGTGAACGGCGAGCTGGACTGGTCGCGCTGAGCGATCGACTCGGTCAGTGTCCGGGCGGTCGAAGGGGGCCGTTGACTGGACCGATTCCGACCGATCGCGGCAAGCTCGGATCGAAGATTCACGTCATCTGTGACCGCAACGGCTGCCGCTGCTCCCGCTCCCGTACCTATACCCGTGGCTGCGGTCGGCGCCGCGAGGGGCGTGCTGGCCGAACGCATGGGCGGGACCGGTGACATGGGTCGCGCACTCCGCCGGGTCCCCGTTCCCGGGCTCGCTCAGGCCGCCCCGCCCGCACCCGGCGCTCCTGCTTCTGCGCCGGGTGCAGGAGGCCGTCGATGCGTGGGCTGTGCCCGCGAGTACGGACGGGAAGTGCTCCTGGGCCCCCTGACCGAGGGCCTGGACGTCCCCCGCGACCTCGACCTCGACCTCGACTTCGGCGACCGGGCCCGTGCCCTGGACCGGCTCCACGCCCTGACCACGCCGTTGGCCGCGCGGCCCGCCCCCCCCACGCCGGCCCCTGGAAACACGCCGTCGCAGTGGCCGCGGCTTCGGCGTGGGCAGTGGGCGGTGGGGAGTG